>CAZBUQ010000012.1:0-10325 GCA_964495135.1 uncultured Gammaproteobacteria bacterium | reverse complement strand
TGTTCTGAAAAAACGGAAAAACTCAAAAGCGGCCCGTTGGGGCCGCTTTTGATGGTGTGCTTTGATCGTGACTATACAAACGCTACGCTGGCAACCCGGTCGTTTGTTTCTTTGAAACGCATGACGCGGACCCCTTGAGTGGCGCGGCCTTGGATTGAAACGGTGCGGAAAGCGATGCGCAAGACTTGCCCGTTTTTGGAGATGACGATTAAATCGCGTTCGTCTTTGGCATTGGCAATGAAAGCGCCAACAATCTCGCCGGTTTTAGGTGTAACCTTCGCGGTTTTGACTCCGGAACCGCCGCGCTTTTGAACTTTATAGGATTTTACATCCGTGCGCTTCCCAAAACCATTTTCCATGAGCACAAAAAGTTCCATTAGTCCCTTTTCCACAAGTTTACTATCCAGCACATCCATGCCTACGATTTTGTCTTTTCCTTTCAAGCGCATCCCGCGCACGCCAGCCGCCACTCTTCCCATAGGCCGCACGTCAGTTTCTTTAAAACGAATACATTGACCAAGCGCGGTGATGAGCATCACCTCATCTTTGCCGGATGAGGGTTTAACCCACTCGAGATTATCTTCGGGTTTGAGTTTAATGGCAATGAGACCGCTGCGGCGCACCACTTCAAAATCCTCAAGTTCAACTTTTTTAATCAATCCCTTATTGGTAACCATGATCAGATATTTGTAATCGCCCAGTTCTTTAAGTGAAAGCATGGCGGAAACTTTTTCACCCGGCGCAAGTTCTAAAAAGTTGACTACGGCTTGTCCTTTGGCTGTGCGCGTGCTTTGGGGAACCTCGTAAGCTTTGAGTTTAAACACGCGTCCACGCGTGGTAAAGAAGAGCAGGTCGGCATGGGTGGAGGTGGAGAATAAGTGCTCGACCACATCCGCTTCTTTGGTCGTGAGGCCAATCACCCCTTTACCTCCGCGCGCCTGCTGCTTAAATGTTTCCGGGGGCAGCCGCTTAATGTAGCCGTCGGCCGTGATCATCACAATGGTCGCTTCATCCGGGATAAGGTCTTCAACTTTGAATTCTTTAACCGCGTGCGCGATAATTTCCGTACGCCGTTTATCCGTGAACTTCTTTTGCAACTCCTCGGTTTCACCTTTGATGACCGTGAGAATACGTTTTTCCGAAGCTAAAATACTTTCCAATTCTTTGATTAGGGCCTGCTTTTCTTTTAACTCGGTTTCAACTCTCAAGCGTTCCAGATTAGCCAGCTGCTGCAGGCGCATCTCCAGAATTGCTATGGCTTGCACCTCGGTAAGCTTGAATTTGGACATTAAATTAGTCCGGGCTTCATCCTTGTCCTCGGATTTTTTAATTGTGGTAATAACCTGATCAATGTGGAGAATCGCAATTTTTAAACCCTCCAAAATATGAGCGCGTTCTTTCGCGCGAGCCAGATCAAACGCTGTGCGGCGGCGTACGACTTCTTTGCGGTGTTTAACGTATTCTTCAAGCGCTGATTTCAGATTTAAAAGCCGCGGTTGAATACCGTCCACGAGCGCGAGCATGTTGACATGAAAGGCGTCTTGCAGTTGGGTTGAGTCGTAAAGCTGGTTTAAGACTTTTTTTGGATAAGCGTCTTTTTTAAGCTCGACAACAATGCGCACCCCATCCTTATTGCTTTCATCGCGCAAATCGCGAATGCCCTCAATTTTTTTGTCGCGTACTAAATCCGCAATACGGGTTAAAAGATCGGCTTTATTGACGCCGTAGGGGACTGCAGTTACCACAATGCGCGAGACATCCACAATCTCAGCTTTCGCCCGCATGACAATAGAACCGCGACCGGTGGCATAAACCTGGGCAATGTCCGCTCTATTGTAAATAATTCCGCCGGTTGGAAAATCAGGACCTGGAACATGTTTCATTAAATCCTCAACCGTGGCTTGTGGATTTTCAATCAAAACCAGAACCGCGGCTAAAAGTTCGCCTAAATTGTGTGGCGGGATATTGGTAGCCATGCCCACCGCAATACCCATGGAGCCGTTTAACAGCAGATTGGGTAATTTTGAGGGAAGCACTTTTGGTTCTTTATGAGCTCCGTCATAGTTGGGTTGGAATTCTACAGTGTCTCTTTCAATGTCGGTTAGCAGTTCCTCGGCAATCGGCGTTAGCTTTGCCTCGGTATAACGCATGGCGGCGGCAGAATCGCCGTCCATTGAGTTGTGGACAAATATGCCGGCCGCCAAGGCAAAATTATGACTTTTGTCAATAGTTAAGTCATAGACATCTTCCCGCGAATCTAAAAATTCAACGCTCAATACTTTGTGATTTTGGTTTAATTCGTGCAGTACTAAATTCGGATCATTATTATAATACTTTTGAATTCCAACTTTCCAAGATGTGGCGCGTCCATAGCCGTATAGTTGCGCGCGTTTTTGCTCGTAGTTATCCTCGGTAAGAATTTGGCCTTCATTTAAGATTTCCTTGCATACCTTCAGAAATTTGACCTTTCCGGTATTATTAGTAATTCTTTTTTTATTAGCGGCTGCGATTTTTTCATTAAAAATATTACGGTACCGAGGATCCTTCCACAACCTTTTGAAAGTGCGAGAACCTCGTCTTGCGAGCACTTGTCGTTGTTCCGGATGATTTTTAATATATTCCTTATTTACGGCACTTAACATTCGGCGCATTTTTGTCTGATAATCCGGATCTTGCCAGTTTTTTTGATTTCTTTCCGAAATGCGTTGCGCGTAAATAATTCGGTTTGCGGGATTGGACCAAAATTGTTTCCTCCCCGCCGCGATTTTTTCGCGATAATCCGGATTTTTATGTTGTTGCGAGGCATGTTGGTAATGAATTTTCCAGTGCTCCTCCCAGCCAACTCGCAATATATTATCAGGATTATTATTAAGTTTATTGAAATCAACATGATGCCGCACTCGGCCAGTGCTTTTTGGGTACTTTTTTGAGGTGAGATTATAATTATCTGCCAAATGATGCGCCGGAATCCATTCGCTTTTTTTGTTTTGGTAAATTAGCGCGTATCCCTTCCTATTAAGGCGGTCTTGATTTACGGATAGGCGTTGATAGATTGGCATTAGTGATTCGTTTTGTGAAAGATAACGCGCTTCTTTGTAAGTTCCATTTTTTAGCATGAACAGGTGATTGGGGGTACAAGTAATCTGGGCGCCATTATCAAGCGTTACTTTAACAAGTTCCGCGTTTTTCTGCGTTTTTCTGGGATTTTTTATTTCAGAGATCGCAATTAAACCCTGCGCGTTGACTGTATAGGTATAATTCTTTTTCCCTCGCGCGTGTTCCTCCACTAAATCCTCAAAACTTAAGTCGCGGCCGTCAGTAAGTTTCACCAGGGTATCTTTTGTAAAGCATCCAAAATTACCCTGTCCCCAAACCAACGGATAACGTAAGGAAAAATCCTGCGCCATACGGACCATGGAATCATAGACGGCCACATCGCCATGAGGATGATATTTTCCCAAAACTTCACCAACCACGGTGGCTGATTTTCTGAACTTCGCGCTGGATCTAAGTCCAACCGTCCACATCGCATATAAAATTCGGCGGTGTACCGGTTTTAGTCCATCGCGAACGTCCGGCAGCGCGCGTGCCACAATAACCGACATCGCATAGTCCAAATACGACTCCTGCATCTCCTCCACAATCGGCCGCAGTTCAACTTTGCCAATGTTGATTTTTAATTCCTCTGACATAGCTAAGGTAGGGTATTAAGTTGATTTTGGAATTCATTCCAGGAGCCGCCGAGATTACCGCGCGTATCTTTAATCAATTCACGGGTGGGCGTATAATTTTGACGATTTACCGCAAAAGTTCTGCGCAAGCTTACAAACCAAAGTACGCCAACCACTACAACAACGCAGACAATTCCCACTAAACGCAATTCCCGCTTTGCTTTTTCGAGCTTTTCATCTTCGGGCATAGCTTCAGAGCAACTATTCTAGCTGCGTCCCAGAACAATCAATTTAGTTTCATCCGCCGGCAAATCTTTGCGCGTAAGTTTTAACTTTGGCACGGTCTCGGCTTTACTGCCCAATTCTTTGATTGCGCTTTCAATGCTCGCGCGTTTCATTTTTAGTCCGGGCGTAGCAAAAAGCAGTGGTATCACTACGCGTGGCTCTAACTCCGAAACTAATTTCTCGGCTTTTTCTCCGTCAAGCACCCCACTGCCGCCTACCGGAACGAAAAGCGCATCGATATCCTCAATCTGCTGCAAGGCTGCTTCATCCGGAACTTCGCTTAGCAGTCCAGTGTGGACCAACACTACGTCTTCGGTTTCAATCCAAAATAAATGTCCGGTGCCACCTTCTTTTTTAAGTGGAATTGCGCGCACAAACACTCCGCGAATTTCATACTCACCCGGGCTGCCAATTGTACGGGGCAGTTTACCATCCTTAGTCTCACAAGGATGGGCCAGTTTTTCACCATCTTGCAGCACAATATCAGCCGTGAGTACGCGCGGCAACTTTAATCCGGAGGAATCGGCATCGAACGGATAAGTAACAATTGTGACCTCTTCATTTTGGTATTTGGTTTCGATTTTGAAGCAGGCCTCGCCGTACCAAGTAATATTCATAAGCAATCACGATACACGTATCACGTAACCCGTAACACGAGTTTTTAGTTCTTAAATTGTACCATCTTTTTAAACTGGGATCAAGTCCTCAAAATACCACAAAAAACGACCCGGGCTTAGCCCGAGTCGCCTTGTGCTACGTGCTACATACTGCATGCTCTACTGCCCTGGAGTATATACTTCCAATTCCTTAAGGTCGCCATTTTCTACCAACTTTACGCTGTAAGGCAGACCTACTGGATCACCATATTGATCAAAGGTAAGCGTTCCCAGCGCATGCCGCCATCCTTTCACCCCATAGAGCCAATCGCGCAGTGCTTCGCTATTTAGTCCGTGCGCTTCAATGCCTTCTTTCATCAGGTAGAATTGGCTGTACATGGTAGCCATAAATACCGGGAAAGGCGGATCTTCATTATAGCGTTCTTTGTACTTCGCGAGCATTGCGGCCGCTTGTTCATCCTGCTCATTAAACCAAAGTTCCACGCCAGTTAGCCCCTCCATATCCGCAGCATTTTCGGAAACTACAGAGCGGCCCATCATGACCTCGGCGGTTAAACGCTTAGCCGTGACGCCATTTGCAGCTAACTGTTTTAAAATGAGTATGCCTGGAGAAGGAGTTTGCGGCACAATATAGACTACATCGGGGTTGGAATTTTTAACTTTTAAGATTTGGGTGCGCATGTCAGTGTCGCCGGTATTGTAAGTTTCATCCGCAACGACCTCTCCGCCTAAAGCCGTAAAGGTTTCTTTAAACACGCGGCGCAATCCTTGCGCGTAATCCTTCACTTCCGAGATGACCGCGACTTTGCGCGCGTCCATTTTTTTGTAAGCATAATCTCCGGCAACCGCTCCAGCCGCTGCATCAGACGCATACGTTCTAAAGATAAAATCACCGGCATTAGTGATATCCGGGCTTGAGGAAGCGGGCGAGACAACCAATACTTTGGCGGCTTCCGCTAAAGGTGCCATGGCTAACGTTTCGGAAGAACAAACCCCACCAAAGATAACTTTAACCTGATCGATATTAATTAACTTTTGGGCAGCGGCAGACGCTTCCTTGTTTTCGCATTTGCCGTCTTCCCAGACGACCTCCAGCGGGTGTCCGGCAATTCCTCCAGCCGCATTAATTTCCTCTACCGCGAGAAGTCCGGCTCGCTGGATAGGCGTGCCATAAGCAGCGCCGTCCCCGGTAAGCGGTACTACTGCGCCGATTTTAATCGGGCCTTCTGGTAAGGCCGCGCCGGAGGGTTCTCCTGAAGGCGTGCGGGCCAGGGCCACGACGATAACCACAACAGCCAGCACGACTACCCCCCAAAATACTTTTGCTCCCTTTGTCATAAAAAGTGATTTATTGATTTATTAGTTTATTGATTTAGATTTTTTTGTTTTGAAGATGAGGCCTAAAAGGCCAGCTAGAATTAGTATATCAGCTAGGTTAATTCTGGCAATACTGGAGATTTCCACATAGTCAATAACCCCGCCATAAGCGAAGCGATCAAAAACATTAGACGCACCACCAAGGAAAATCGGTAATAAAGCCGTGCGAACTGACGAACTTTGACGAACATACAAATTGTTCGTACGTTCGCGATTAGTTCGTAGTTCGTACGGGTATAGAGTAAATAGCAATATAATTATGAGTACCGTCAGTGCTACCCACGGAATCCAAGACCAGGATGGGAAGAAGAACAACGCGGGATTGAGCGAATAGCGAAAATTCAAACCGGGCAAAAACGAAAAAACCGTTCCGTCAGGAAGGTTTTGAAAATACGACTTTAAAATCCGGTCTAACAAGAAAATCGCAACACAACCGAGTGTTATGTGTTTCATGTTATGTGTTATGTGATTATTGGGTCAGTTGTTTTTTACAATCAATGCAAGAAGAAGAAGTTGGGCGGGCAAGCAAGCGGCGGGTATCAATCGGTTTTTTGCAGTATTTGCAAGTGCCATAAGTACCCTTCGCAATGCTGTCCAGCGCTTTTTTTACATCGCGCAGCGCAGACTCAAGCGTGCGCTCCAAGGTCAGATTGTCGCTGTATTGCGCAACTTCCGTGGCATTATCCTCTTCCTTGTCACCATATTGAGGAAACACCGTGTTATAATCCTCCGGATTATGCACATTTTTTGAAGAAAATTGACCAAGCTGGGTTTCCAGTTTAGTTTTTTCATCTTCCAGACGCACTTTAATTTTTGCCAGAGTTTCTTTATCCATAGCTAGCTCTATTGTAGTTATGTCCATATATCTTTATCTAGTATACCTGTATTGAAGGTAATTGGCAGTATACCCTCGGCGGTCATTGTTGTCAAGGATAGAAATGCCCCTATAAAATACGAAACGAGGCGCCTTCGCGCCCCAGTCAAAGCTCCCTCAAAAGTGGAGAAATGAATTGTAACCGGTCGTGAAAACGCCTCTTTAACTCCCTCTGTGGTCAAATCCTGGCTCGCAGTACCCTGCAAGTTTGGACATTCACACAGCGGAGTGAAAGGACGATAGCCCTGCTTACCCTTTTTTGGGAGTAGCCGATTAAGGGTTCCCGGAAAACGCACTACTTTTGTTTTTGTTGGTTTTGAAAAAGAGTAAATAAGGGGGAGGTGTGTAAAGAACTCACTCTCCAGTCTTCATAATACCAGGTTATCCCCAATTTGTCAATAAAACCGCGTAAATTAAGGAAAATAGGGAATTTTAAGTTCAAATTAGCGTTTTTATCAGGTTTTTAGAGAATAGGCACTTATCCACATTATCCACAGGTTATCCCCTCAACTTTGACACACAGCTTAAAAATACTTTAGAATTGTATGTAGGAGGCGTATAGATCATGGAAAAGCGGCCTAATGTTGCTGTTGTCGGCGCTACCGGCGCGGTTGGTCAAGAAATGATCCGGGTTCTGGGTCAGCGTAGCTTCCCATTCGGTTCTCTGCGGCTTCTGGCCTCGGAGCGGTCGGCTGGCCAGCAGATGCGGCTCCATGGGCAGACGTTTATCGTGTCCGCACTCGCGGCTGACTCGTTTCACGGCATAGACATCGCACTTTTCTCGGCTGGCGCCGCGATCTCGCGGGAATTCGCGCCGCATGCGGTTTCAGCCGGATGCGTAGTGATTGATAACTCCAGCGCCTTTCGTATGGAAGAGCAGGTGCCGTTGGTCGTCCCGGAGATCAACACTCGCGACATCGCGTGGCACTGCGGCATCATTGCTAACCCGAACTGTACCACGGCGATTGCGCTCATGGCGCTTTGGCCCTTGCATCGCGCTTTCGGACTCACGCGCATCTTTGCCTCCACCTATCAAGCCGTTTCCGGCACCGGCGCCAAGGCCATGGCAGAGCTCGCGGAGCAAGAGCGCGCGTTGGTTGCTGGTCAGTCAGTGCGTCCGCAAGTCTACCCGCATCCGATCGCGCGCAACGTCATCCCGCGCGTGGACACGGTCGAGGATGATGGCTACACCCGCGAGGAGATGAAGCTGGAACGCGAAGGCCGCAAGATCATGCACTTGCCGGGGTTTCGAGCCAGCGTTACCTGCGTACGCGTGCCGGTCATGCGCGCCCACTCGGTCGCGGTTAACGCGGAGTTTGAGCGTCCGGCAAGCGTTGAGGAGGCGCGTGAAGTATTGCGCGCCGCGCCGGGCGTTGAACTTTTCGACGATCCCGCGCATGACCTTTACCCGACTCCGCTTGCGCTGGCCGGTCGCGACCACTGCGCGGTTGGACGTCTTCGTCTGGACTGCGCGCTGGAAAACGGCCTGGCCTTCTGGGTCGTTGGGGATCAGCTGCTCAAGGGCGCGGCCTTGAACGCCGTGCAGATCGCGGAGGCGTTGCTGCGTCTCTAGCGCGGAGAGCGCGATCAATTCCTAAACCAACCGCGAGTGTCTACTCTATCTGCATCGGTGCAGTGGAAAAGAGCAAGACATTCGCGGGTCTTTTTTATCTTTCTGTATTAGCGTATTAATACGTTGATACAGAGTAAAAGGTTAGTGCAAAATAAAAAAGCGGGCGCCGCGAGTAGCAGATGGAGAGAAGCCCGACTTGCCGCCGCACGTTTTGTCTTCGGACACGAAGAAACCCCGGAAGCTGGTGAGACAGCCCCGGGGGGAACGGAAGCGGCGTCAGGCCGCGAACGGTCCGATGACCCGGAACCGAACGACAGCCTTGCCAACGGCGGGGAAGCGAACCTCCCCGCCAAGGCGCGACACCACCCCGATCCTCGCTAATCTTAGCGCAGAGAGAGAGAGAGTTGTCAAGAGTTTGTAAGATTGATATAGTAAACACTATGAAGACCGAGAAAAAAGACACCATATATTTTATACTCACCGGCGGGACAATTGATTCGTTTTACGATGGAACAAGGGATACGGCAGTTACCAATAAGCATTCGGTTATCCCGGATTATATTAAAAGTTTGCGTTTATATGAAAAGTTGAATTTTGCCGAAGTGTGCATGAAAGATAGTCGGTCGTTGACCACCAGTGATCGCGCTAAAATTGTGCAAGCTATACAAAAAAGCGCGTCTGATAAAATTATCATTACCCACGGCACTTATACTATGCCAGATACAGCACGCTATCTAAAGGCACACTTGGATCGCGCGGGGGGGCGTAAGCGAACCATTGTATTTACAGGTGCTATGATTCCACTGGTTGGTTTTACCCCATCGGATGGACCATTTAATTTGGGATATGCGTTAGCCCAAGTGCGAACACTTCAATCCGGAATTTATGTGTGTATGAATGGAAAAGTGTTTTCTCCGGATGAGGTGGTAAAAGAATTGTATAAAGGACGCTTTGCTTCTATCTTCACAAAATAGTTGATAGCGGCGATAAAAATTCAAAACCAAAAAGCGAGCTGATCGCGATCGGCTCGCTTTTCTATGTATGTTTTGTTAATGTTCTCTGCGTCCTCCCCCGCCAAACCCGCCGCGGCCGCCACCTCCCCCGCCAAACCCGCCGCGGCCTCCACGTCCGCCACCACCGCGTCCGCCTCCGCCTCCGCCAAACCCGCGGTGCGGTGGCCGGCCGCCTCCACGGTCATCTCCGCCTTGATCGTATCCCGGCGGCGGTTGTTCTGCGCCAGGTTCAATTAAAGCTTTGCGCGAAAGATTAAGACGTCCCATAGAATCAATTTCAAGAACTTTTACTTTGACAGTGTCACCGATATTTAAAATGTCAGTAACTTTGTTGACTCTCCAGTGTGCCAGCTCGGAAATATGCACTAGCCCCTCTTGCTTGGGAAGCACTTCCACAAACGCGCCAAAATCCATCAGCCGCGTTACTTTTCCCTCAAATACTTCGCCGGCTACGACTTCGCGCGTTAAATTTTTAATCCAAGCCACGGCTTTTTCCGAGGCCGCGGATGAGGTAGAGGTAACCATGACTAATCCATCATCCTCAATATCAATCTCAACACCGGTGGCGGCAATAATCTCGTTAATCATTTTTCCGCCCGGGCCAATTACGTCGCGAATGCGATCAACCGGAATTTTGAACGAGACAATCCGCGGCGCGTACGGAGACAATTCCGGCCGAGGCGCGGCCAGCGCGCCAGCCATAGTGTCAAGAATTTTCATCCGCGCCTCTTTTGCTTGCGCAAAAGTTTCGTGAATCATCTGGTTGGTAAGTCCATGCGTTTTAGTGTCCATTTGAATGGCTGTAATCCCGTCGCGCGTCCCGGCAACTTTAAAATCCATCCCGCCTTTGCCATCTTCCAAATCCTGAAGATCAGTTAAAATTTTGTATTCGCCTTGTGCATTTGAGGCCAAGCC
>CAZBUQ010000011.1:9391-10559 GCA_964495135.1 uncultured Gammaproteobacteria bacterium | reverse complement strand
GTGGCGATGAGATTATTGGTGGTGGAAGTGGCCGTGATATTGGCGATATTTAGAGCAGTATGCGTGCTGTTGTGGGTGGTGGAGGCAAACGTGGCATTGAGATTCAAGAGCGTTGAGCCGGAAGCGCCCTCCGCCGTGATCAGCGTGATGTTCAGGCCGTCCACATTGGCCGTGGCCGTGGTATCGCCTGAACCAATGGTCACCAGATCCGCCGTGGGCGAACCGTCCCCGTCCAGATTAATGGTTTGTCCGTCAATAATGGCCACATTGAAATCCCCGCCGGCGAGCGTGAGCGAATTGGCCGCGTGGGTGAACGTCACATCCCCGTTGTCAAAGCTGATCACGCTGCCGGTAGCTAAGAACAGATCGGCCCAGGCTAAAGCCGTGGTGCCCAGCGCGTTGGAGTCCGAAGTAGAGGGCGACAGGGCCGAGGAGGTTAAGGTGACCTCATTGGTTCCGCCAATACCCAGAATCAAGTTGGTGCTGGCGTTGATGTCCGTGTCCCAAGTGTCGCCAATGTTAAGGGCAATTTCACTGCCATCGCCGGGCGAAATTACCGTCCCAATGTCTATGCCATAAAGCGTGCCAGCCGCAGGGCCGGAAGTGGCTGGCGCGATAATGAATAATCCGGACATGGTTCCACCGGTCGTAATCGCGCCGGAGGCCGGCATAATCACTTGCAAACCATCGGCCCGAATAGTGCCGGAAGATTGGGTAATTGCCGGAAGCGTAATGTTTACCCCGTTCCAGTTAATCGTACCGGCGGCGGTATTCTGTACCAAAGCGCCGGAGGCGGAGTTGTTATATAGAGTGTAAGTCGTAGTGTTCGCCGCGGATTGAGTTAAGGCGTTCATGATAATATTTGTTCCGATAATATCTCGATCGGTAGTTCCGGTAAGATTCGTATCAAAATCAAACTGCAAACCAATAATATCTCCGGCCCCTTGGGTGGTTCCGGAGGCAAAATCCGCGTTTATTAAAGTGCCAAAGGTCCACTCGGTTTCCAGATTGAAATCAAAGAAAGTACCGGTGGTAAGGGGCGAACTGATAATCGCGGTACCAAGAGCAAAGTCACCTCCGCCAAGAGTTAAAAAATCTGCCGAATGCGTCAGCGTCACATCCCCGGCGTTGAAGTTCACCACTGATCCGGAAGCCAGGAACAGATCTG
>CAZBUQ010000011.1:7793-9291 GCA_964495135.1 uncultured Gammaproteobacteria bacterium | reverse complement strand
TGTAGCCGGAAGAGGCGCCGGCAAAAGCTAGGGTGTTTGTAGAGTGGGTTAAGGTCACATCCCCGGCGTTGAAGTTCACCACTGATCCGGAAGCCAGGAACAGATCTGACCAGGCCGTGCCGGAAATGCCCAGCGCCGCGCCGTCATCCGCGTCCGGAGCAAAGTTGCCTCCGGCAATGTTTAACAGCAGATCGCCAGCGCCCACATCCAGGTTGGCATTGGTTTGATCATGGTACAGCGCCAGATAATCTCCGACGGTGGTTTGGTCCGCGCTTTGGATCCATAAGGTGGGGTTGGTGGAGGCGGCATGGGTCCAGTCCGTGTTCCCGTCCGCGTTGATAATCAAATTGTTGGAGCCGGAAACTACTAAAGATAAGTAGTGGGCGTCCGCGTCCGCGGTTTCCCAGAGCAGTTGAGCATCAGGGGACGCGGCGGTATTTCCCAGACCTAAAGGCGTGTCATCGGCAAGATGGGCAATGGCGTCAAAAGTGTAGCCGGAAGAGGCGCCGGCAAAAGCTAGGGTGTTTGTAGAGTGGGTTAAGGTAACGTCCCCGGCGTTGAAGTTCACCACTGATCCGGAAGCCAGGAAAAGATCTGACCAGGCCGTGCCGGAAATACCTAAAGCCGCGCCGTCATTGGATGAGGGCGAAATATTACCGCCGGCGGTAATCGTACTACCGGTGGTAACCGCGCCGGCATTGGTTACGGTTAAAACATCTGTACCGGCTGAATTTTCAAACACAACTAAGTTGGAGGTCTGCGTTGAATTTCCCTGAACTAGAAATTGAATCTCGTCTGTATCGCCGTCAACAGAAAGTTTTGCCAGCGAAGCGCCGCCAATGCCGACGTTGTCGGTTGAGGTGGTCAGCGTAATATCGGTGCCGCCGTCAGTCCAGCCGCTCGCGCCGCCTCCAACCAAAGCAGTATACGCCGCCCCGTTTTCTGAAACCCGAAAAGTATTTGTCGTTGAGTCAAAATAAATTCTTCCTTCACCGGAGGCGGAAACAGCTGGCGCGGCAGTACCGGCAACATCAAAAAACGCGGCCAGATTTATTTCCGCGGATGAGCCAAGCTGTAAAACATTGTTGGCCGCAGTGCCCGCGTGCGCGCCGTCAACCGTATCCGCGTTTATGGCGAAGCCGGAAGAGACAATTCGCTGGCGGGGCGCCAGTGTTTCCGAGCTTGTAAAATCCGCGTTTTGGGAAATTTGGACTTGCAAAAAAATACTGGTGTCCGCGTTAAAGTCCAGATCCAGCGCGTCAAAGCTCGCGCTCGTATCTCCGAGTGGCGCGTTGAAAACTCCGTTTTGCACGGTCAATCCCACAATCGCGGGGGTGCCGGATGGCCAAAGCTGGGTTCCGCCGGTTAAATCCGAATGTATTGAAAATCGAAAATAAAAGGTTTGCCCGGCAGCGCCTCCCAGCAAATCGCTATTAGCATTCGTAAGCCGTCCTTGATAACTGATTATTGCCGGGGTAGCGCCAAAAGACACTCGTGG
>CAZBUQ010000011.1:0-7783 GCA_964495135.1 uncultured Gammaproteobacteria bacterium | reverse complement strand
GCAATAAATACCGGCAACGTTATTACCAAAATTGCGGTTAGTCTGTGCCATCTAGGCATAGCTCAATAATACCACATCTTGGGGTTTTCTTTTAGTATAAATGTGGATAAGTATTTTTTTCAACTGCCAAAAAAAACCGCGCGAAAGCGCGGTTGAATATGTGATTACTATCGCGCTATTTTATCCTCCGCACATGCAAAGGGCAACACTATTCGTTGCACCACAACTTGCATTATCCAATGTATATTCGCTAGCGCTAGTTTCAATGAATGTAAATGCTATCCGACATACCAATCCATGATTACTACACACAGTGGTGCATGCCTGTCCCAGCCTCCGATAAACCGGCAGCCACCCCTCATCCTCTTCATCCCAATCCTCATTGGCCAACTCGGCCATTTTAAGACCGCCCCCGGCGCTGGTGATTGGCACGTTTTGAGTTCCGGCAGTAATGGTGCCGTCAACATCCAAAGCGCCGTATGCATGCACACCTCCGCCATACCTTTGGAGAATTAAATCCCCCGCTGAAGTTTGTATATTGGCATGATCCAATCCCATACTCGCCCCACCATCAAGCACGCGCAAGCGGACTACACCACCGCCTGTACGCGAAGAGATATTTCCAGTGTCATTTCCGACCGTAAATACGGAATTGCCTCGGAAATTGCCACGAATGGATCCTGTTACACTTAGATCACGATTTACATTTAGATCACCACGAAGAGTCACATTCCCATCACGATTTACATTAAATCGAGAAATCGGCACACCTGCGTCACTTGCCGTAACTAAATTTAGCAAGTATTCTTCAGGTTGGTCCAATGAATCGTATCTAGCAGCCGCGCGTATAAGCGAACTACCAGTATCATTCACGTAATTGTTTGACCCAACCGCAAGTATTCTCGCAGCCGTCAGATTCTGTCCCACCGATACAGAGCCATTGAGCGATACAGCGCCATCTATATTTAGACCATTCAATCCATTAATAACCTGCGGAAAAGTTACGCTACCAGATGAGTAATCAATCGCCAACGCCTGGCTCCACTCATCCGCATTATTGCGCCAGATTTCAAAATTGGAAGTTCCGGCGCGTAATGAAAGTGACCAACGATCACTTCCGGCATGAGCTAAAAGATACTCTGCAATGTGTAGAGGATCCCCTACGTCTGATGGCCCTGCCACTCGAAAATGCATATACCCTGATCCTTCGTTTGTGCTTTCCACTGTAAAGTAGCGCTCAAGACCATCAGCAGGATTTTGCACAATAATGCTTTCTCCCGAGTTAGCATAAATATCGCCGTCCACCCGCACATCGCGCGAGGCAATTAAATCCCGCCCGGTAACATCCTCGGTTACGAATAAACTCAAGGCATCAAGCGTACCGGTGGCTCGAAGATCTCCGCCAACTGCAACATCACCGGTTACCGTAAGGTTCTCAAAAGTGGGGCTTGCGACAACCTGAAACGCGTTATCCGCGGAAAGTTCAATATTACGCCCTGTTCTTGGCACTATAGGCAATGTGGCGCAAATCCAAGCGCTACCGGTCCACTGCAGTACCTGATTCGCGGCGCACTCTACACCGCTGGTGGGTAAATAATTACCTATGATAGTACCCGTGTTTAATCCGCCAAGCACAGTCAAACCATTAAACTCGGGACTAGCCACCACCGAAATTTCATCATCCGCGGAAATTTCAATATTTGGTCCGGCAGTATAGACCGCGGCCTCCGGAAGCTCGGCGCATGTCCATGACGCGCCGTCTTCGGAACGTTGCAGGATTTGGCTACCGGTACAGGGTGTGCCGCTACTTGATACAGCAACATCCACGCAGGAAAGCACCTCTCCATCCCAACTCAATGCCTGATTAACTCTACAGAAGTTATCAATCGGTCGCGTCAGCACCGTATCCAAATCCACTCCGTCAACCGTGGCGCCAGCAGTACGTAGAATGATATTTCCGGTTGGAGTAAACTGTATTCGTTCAGCGTTACTGCCCGCGGTGTTGGTAAAAAAGCTAAACCCGTCCGAACTGCCCCAAAGATTCAGCCGGCCGCCCGCGGCGGAAAGACCATAGCCGGCATCGCCAATTTGCAGTTGAGGAGCTGGGTTATTGTACACGCCGGGCGCGACTGAAACCGCGCCGGTGTTGTAACTAACGGTTAGGGCTGAACTCCAGGTGTTATTGGGCAAGGTTCGCAAAATCTGTAAATTCCGTCCTTCCTCGAATGAACGCAGGGCCAAGGCCCAACGATTGGTGTCCTGGTTTCCGTGGTTTCCGAAAATTAGATCCGCAAGTCCGGTTTCCGAGGCGCGCACAGTAAGGTGGGTTTCGGTGTTATTGCCGGTAATGCGTACGCGTTCCAACGGATCCGGATCTTGTCCTCTTCCCAAGGTGGTATTATTGGGCGCGGTATAAAAGCTTAAGCGAGTGGCCGTGTTGTAAATGCTGGAACCGCCGCCAAAGTGGACCACATTGGCACCCGAGGTAGCCGTAGCTCCAAAGGTATAGAGCGGTTCTTCAGCCGCGGTAAAATGACCAAGGACTAGTCGTCCGTTTTGAATTTGGTTTGACGAGTTGCGGCCGTCAAGGCGTATGGCGACGGCTCCGTTACTGTTTGTCGCGCGTAAAGCGGTTTCCTGATTTTGGGTAATGCTCAAAGGCGCGGAAAGAGTCGGATTCGCAAGCCAGGAGGTGTGGATCGGATCTTCTTCATCCGGAATTTCAACCTCCGGCAGTGGGGCGCAGACGGCAGTGCCATCAGGGTTTACCGCGGTAATAAATTGTCCTGCCGTACAAGTTTGCCCCGGAAAGCCGTCAATCTTGTTCCAAGCCAAACCGGTCAGCCACGCCGGATCGTCATAAGTTTCGGTGGCCAATACGACATTATCCAAATTCACTCCGTCAACGGTCGCTCCGGCGGGCGGCAAAATAAGGTTGCCATGCAGGGTTAAATCGCGGGGGAAGGTCGCAACGCCAACCGTTAATGTTCCCAAGACATTAAGCGCGATACCGTCGGCGCCCGCGCCCCAATTGCCAAGATTAAGTTCAGTAACCCCGGCGCCGTCCACGCGTATTGATTTCCCGCTGTCTAAATATAAATCCCCGCCTCGCTCCGCTCCGATAAGGCGCAAATTACCGCCTTGCTCGACTATCAAGCGATTATTCCCGTCGGCCTGCAGTTGTAATAAATTTCCGTCCGCGGTCTTGTTTATCCAGACCGAGGGACGGGTTGCGTCATCCGTTTCAATACCATAGGGAGATAAGCGTACCGGCGGACGCTGATCCGCAATACAAACTCCGCACGAATTCGTTGTCCCGGGTAAACCGTCGACGCTGCAATCCTGTCCGGCTTGATTTGCCTGACACGCGCCGCTGCAAACAACTTGCCCGGACGGACATTGACAGGATCCGCAAACCGCGGCGGTCTGGCCGGTTATTGTACAAGTCGGCAGACTCCAGCAACTTTGACAATTAACTCCCCGTACGCAGCCTTGCGGACAAATTGTCTGACCCGAGCGGCAGGAAGATACTTGCGCCATCGCCGGGGGCGCGGCCAAAATCCCAAAGCCCAAAGCCAATAGCAATAGCATTAGGGTCAACAACCCGACACGCAATTCATAATTCATGATTCTTAATTCCTGATTCATATCACTCATCGGCAACACGCGAAATTAAGGGATTGGTCGCATGAGGCAGTCCCGCTTACTCCTCCGGTTTCCACATACGAATAAACAATACCAATTGAGGAAGAGCTTTCGGTCTGCCACCCGCCGCAATCATTAGTCGGCGTTGGAAGCGATGGAGCGAGATTATTAATCCACATCGTGCCGCCGTCCAGGGTATTCGTTCCCGCAAACGCTCCGCAATTTATTGATTCAAGAATTTCAGTGGTTTTGCAAACATGCATTCCGGCCGGACACTCGGCGTTGGCGCCGACATATCCGCCGCGCGCCCCGTTGCGCGCCAGCGCCGAGGGCTGTTGATATACCGGTCCAAAGCATATTCCCGAGTGAACCGCGGAAATACTATTATCTTCATCTATTGTAACATACTGTCCCGCCGTATAGGTAACACCTCCGTCCGCGGCGCTTCCGCTTTCATCCGCGGCGCAGGTAAGCTCTTCGCCAATCGCAGTAACAAACTGGCCCGGCGAACATCCGTTCGGAAATACTGCAATTTGCCCCCACCTAAGCTCGCTCTCGGCCGTAAGTACTGCCACATCTCCCATGGTCAAATTACCATTAACATTAAGATCGCCGCCAATGACTGCACTGCCATTAACTGTAAACTCCGTATTAACATCAAGTATTTCAGCGCTCAATACTTCAGTTACCGTCAGATTCTGCACCGTAAGATTAGTAAGGAACGGATTGACGCTAATCGCACGGTCATGGCCGGTACCGGAAATCGTAATGCCATCTCCGGCGGTAATTCCGGTAAGCACATTATCCATCACCACTCCGCCAACCGTGGCGCCGGCAGTACGCAGAATGATATTTCCTTCCGGGGTAAACTGTATTCGTTCAGCGCTATTGCCGTTGATGTTGGTAAAAAAGCGAAACCCGCCGGTGCTTCCCCAAAGATGAAGCTGTCCGGCCGCGGCAGAAAGACCATATCCGGCATCTCGGACTTGTAATTGCGGAGCGGCGGCATTGGATACACCGGGCGCGACTGTAAGGTTGCCATTGACTATCGCGCTGGAAACGGTAAGCGCGCCCTGAATCTGCACAGTGTCATCCATATCGCCTATCCAGATATTGCCGGCTCCGGCAACTCTTGAAAATAGGGCATTACTATAAATATCCCCGGCGCTAATTATACTGCCGGTCGGAGCCCCGGCCGGAAACACAAAACCGGTGCCAATTGAAAAATTGCCCCGCACTTGGCTATTCCCGGAAACGTCAAATGAACCGGTTTGTCCCCCGTTTATTGTACCGGGCGCAAGATTCCAAATCGGCGGAGGCAAATTACAGCGATTTGAAATACATCTAAATTCCGGACCAAGCGAGGAGCATTGGCTATCCTGGGTACATGCCACCTGCGCGGAAACTTCATGCAAAACCAAGGTACCGCCAATACTTAAAAGTAAGGCCGCGACTGCTATAATGAATATCGGTCTAGTCCTCATATATCTGCTATCAGTATAACAAAAAACTCGTGAATTCCCAAGTCCGGTATGTTGGTATGTTATCCACAGGATTAAATTTTCAAATCCTAACTCCCACTAAAAATTCGCATCCTTCCTTCCCTATGCGTGACCAATGCTCCGCCTTCTTACAAACATCAAGTCTATCATTTAGTTTCATATCATATTCTCTGCCTTCAACCCATATTTTCATATCCCCATTAAGTACGATATACGCAGTATCAATCGGATGGTCATGCCGCGGATATTCAAAATCGGGCGGATCCTTATGTACCGCCACTTGCGTATAACCGTCGCGCTTAAGCTCTTGTTCTTGTTCTTCTGGAGTTGGCATATTTGCCCCTAATGGTAATACTATAACAAATATCCCGGAATAAAAAAAGGTGGCCAAGGAGCGGCAGGATTTCCGGTCAATCCGCTTGCGCGTAACCGCCTAAATCCCGTACTCGCTTCCTTGGCCTGTCCGCTCGTGCCTCGCAGTGGCAGGCGGGCCTGCCCCGCTTAGCGGGGCCTGTGATGTGCGCCTCCTACGCCTGTACTTCCTCACGCTTAAGCGTGGTGAACACCGCGCCGTTTCCACCGCGAACCGGCACGACCTGGGCGTCCACTGCCAGCCCGAGGAGCGCTGCCGCGCTCCCGCCCTGAACCTGGAGTTCCAGGAATCGCGTGTCCCGAAGTCCAGAGCTGCCGATCGTGAGGCCCGGCGTGTCGTTCGGAATCGCGGCGAGTCCCGTGAAACAGACGACGTTCAACACTCCGAGGCCCGGGATGCGCAACGACACTTGCTTATCCGGCTCGAACCCGACCTCCTCCGGGACAAGCGTAAGCTTGACGTTGCCAAACACGTCCACGTACCAGACCGCCTGCGGGGCGGCGGTTTCGTAGGTGTGCGGCTCCGATGGAACGTGATAACCACACAACACCGCGGCCGCCACGCGCGGCAAAAAGTCGTAGCTGCGAAACTGCGCTGCCGCGATTCGCGCCGCCGTCTCCGGCGCCAAACCCAAACGCGCAGACGCGCTCGCCACATCGAAGAGGGCGACCTGGACCGACTCTCCCTTGAGCTTGGCAAACAAGCTCAATTCCCGACCGCCAACCGTGGTGAAGATGTGGGTGCGCCCCACCCGAAAGTGTCCGAACGGGCTGCCGTTTGGCCACCTTTTCGCGCCGCCGTTTCGCGGGGCGACGTTGATCATGATGAGGCCCGGCCGGCCACCCAGAGCGTCCAGTGCATCCACCAGATGTCCCGCGGCCTCCAGGTCGCTTCCGACGCCACAGAAGGCAACGTTACCGGCATCCGGAATCAACGCCGCGGCACGGGTGGTAAGCCGCATGCGCGCGTTGTCATCGCAACAGTCACTGATGATGGTAATGGGCAACATCGTGTCTCTCCCCTTGTGCAAATATGGTGCGCCCTATGCGCACGCTTTGGACGGCAACAGTCCCGTCATCCAGAGCGTACGCATACCGAGGCGTGCGCTTAGCACATAATCAAACAACAAACAACTCCCCCTCCGACCGAGATCGGAGAGGGAGTGCGCAAAATCAAAATTGTTGACCAAGGCATCTTTCCCCTTCGAAACTTTAGCGTAGAAGGGCTGGAATTGGCACCTTACCCTGTACTCTACGTGGTACATGGGCAGGTTGTCCCGACACTTCGGTCGGGATCCCGACTTTACGTCGGGATCGGAGCGTCATCGGGCCAGAACCCTCGGCTCACTCTTGATACTTATGTCGATTGTTACGGTACTAAAATGAGTTTACATTAGCCCGGTATTTTTGTCAAATTTCGCCCTTCAATAACATTGACGCGCCGGCAAAGTCATGATATTCTACCAAACATCATGCATGCCGCCATCGTCCCTGCCCGCCGAGCATAATGGTGACACAGTTCCGAATGGTATACGCGTCGGTGGGAGAGGCGGGTAGCCCGGCCCAGTCCCGACACCTTCAAAATTTTGGTACCGTGCCGCCATCGTCTAGCCCGGCCCAGGACACTTGGTTCTCAGCCAAGGAACACCGGTTCAAATCCGGTTGGCGGTACCAAACTTTTGCTAAGGTGTCGAGGATCTCCCGATTTTATCACGGCTTTCCCTTTTCACGGGGCTTTCAATTTCTCGTTGATTTTTTTTACGACCTCCTCCATCTTCCAATCAACTTTAAGCAAATAGTCCGGTACATTGTGCTGGCGCGCCTTCTGCATTGCCGCACTGTCCGATAGATTAGTCAGCAAGATAACCGGCACATTCATCCACCATTGGTCTTGGCGTAATTTTTCAAGCATCATCAGGCCATCCATAATCGGCATAATAATATCCAGCAAAATCAAATCCGGATGATTTTTCAGCGCGCTTTCAAGGCCGCTCTGCCCATTTTCGGCTTCCAGCACAACAAAACCTCCGCGCTCAAGCTGCGCTTTGAAAAGCGCGCGCAGCAGCGTCTCGTCTTCAACAATCAAAATCTTTTTCACGGATTCCTCCATAGTATCAGTTATTCCTTCACCGGCAGGGTGACATAAAATACGGCCCCTTCCTGCTCCTTGGATTTGAAGCGAATGGATCCCCCGGCGCGATCAACAATCGCTTTTACAATATAACGACCCAATCCTGCTCCTTCCGGATCTACTTTCCTCACAT
>CAZBUQ010000010.1:3843-11124 GCA_964495135.1 uncultured Gammaproteobacteria bacterium | reverse complement strand
AACTACTTTTGTTAAAGGCCTTGCTCGAGCACTCGGCATTGAGGAGAAGATTAAAAGCCCGACATTCACTTTGATTCATCAGCACCGAATTAAGAATCAAGGGTTAAGAATTAAGCACTTGGTGCATTGTGACGCGTATCGGGTGAAAAATCCGCGCGAACTTATGGAGGCCGGCCTTACCGACTGGCTTGGCCGGCCTGACACGCTCACGGTAATTGAGTGGGGAGAAAAAATACTGCCGCCCCTTAGAGAACGGCAGTACATCCTGATCAAATTTGAAAACGGAAAAGGCCTGAACGAAAGAGTAATTCGGATTTAAAAAAATCCTCGCTGCTGCAAGCACTCGGTATTACTCCGCAGCCTCAAGCACTTCCTCAATAGTCGTAATGCCCTCCAGCGCTTTGAGCAGTCCGTCTTGCACCATCGTAATCATGCCATTTTTTACGGCGATCTCTTGCATCGCATACTCTGAAACTTTTCCAGACAAAATTATCTCTTCAATTTCTTTATTCATGGTCAAAACTTCATAAATCCCCACACGCCCTTTATAGCCCAAATCAAAACACTTTGAACAACCTTTACCTTTATAAAATTTTAAATTATTCAAATCAACTTTGTACTCGCTATCTTTAGGCAACGCATCCAAAGCTTCGCGCACGCGCTTTAAATCCTCTTCTCCCAAAGCGAGCTCTTCTTTACAGTCCGCATGAATCCGCCGCACCAGTCTTTGAGCCATGACTGCGTTTAGCGCGGGGGCCAGCAGAAACGGCTTGGTGCCCAGCGCGATAAAGCGCGGGATGGCTCCGGCCGCGGAGTTGGTATGGATGGTTGAGAGCACCACATGTCCGGTAAGCGCGGCCTGAATCGCAATGTCGGCAGTTTCCAGATCGCGAATTTCTCCAACCATCACAATGTCCGGATCTTGGCGTAAAATCGAACGCAGGCCAGAAGAAAAAGTGTAATCTTTGGAAGCATCAATTTGGCTTTGTTGAATTCCGGCTAGTTTATACTCTACTGGATCTTCAAGCGTAATAATTTTAGTTTCGGGATTATTAAGTTTATTCAGGATTGCGTAAAGAGTCGTTGTTTTCCCAGAACCGGTGGGACCAGTAGTAATAATCATGCCATTGGGGCGTTCAATTTCGCGCTTCAACTGCTCAAATGCTCGGCCGCGCAATCCTAAATCATCAAATTTTAAACCGATTGCCGTGGAACGTAAAAGTCGCATGACGACCGACTCGCCATACGCGGTAGGAATTGTAGAAACCCGAACTTCCACATTGCCGCCCGCCAAAAAAATCGTAAAACGCCCGTCTTGCGGGGAAGTGGTAATATTGAGTTTCAATCCAGACAAAAGTTTTACCCTAGAAATAATTTTCGGCCAATCTTCCTTAGGCAATCGCGCCGCCACCTGCAAAGTTCCGTCGATGCGAAAGCGCACCACGATTTCTTTTTCTTCAGCTTCAATATGGATATCTGAAGAAAAAGACTTAAGTGAAGCGCCGACAAGGAGCGTCACTACATCCGTCACGGTTGCGCCTTTAAGTTTCGTTTGTAACTCTTCAAAAGATCGAAACTCCTCCCCAAACTTTTGCAAATCTTCTTCAGAAATCGCCACACCTTTGGCCGCCGGACGCAATTTAGGAAGAGTTTTATAAGCTTGAAATGCGCGTTCAAAAGAATGCGCGGAGATCAGATAAACCACCCCGCGCGCGTGGGTTCGTTCACCAATTTGAAAGACCAACTCGGCAATCGCCGGATCTTTGGGATTGAGCGCGCCTAAACGAAACTCTTGACCAAGATAAAAAAAACAGATCGCCTGTTTGGATTTGGCAATCTCTTCGGGAATTAATTTAAGCGCTTCCGGACTAATCGGAAAACCTACCAGATTAATATAAGGGACTCCCAGTTGCACGGCTTGCTCCTCAACCTTTTTCTCTTTAGCCTTGAGATCCAGCTCACTCATTTTATCTTCAAATTTTTCCTTGTCCGCTTGGGAGGAGATTTGCGGGGGTTGCACAGACATACCCGGTAGTAGAACTTCGACAAATCATGAGCCGAAGGATTTTACTCAAAACTTATCCTTAATTAATACCCTATATTCTAGTATGCCACCCAGCGCGATTGGACGTTCCGCTCGCAAGCGGAACGAGGTCGAAGTTTCACTACCGGGCATACCAACTTAAACTATCTTGCGATGAAAAATATGCGCAAATCTAGAAGTCAGACGCGTGAGTTTTGCTTGCGCGCCTTCTTTTTCCAAACGCAAATATAGAAGAACCCAAGCCGCATACTGAAACGTCATAAACGCTGAACCAGCCAGCAGCAAAAATAGCACATAGACTGTTGCCGCGCCGCCAATGGCGGCCCAAACCCCCCAACTAGCCTTCAAAAGTCCGGCCAGCACTCCTAAAAAGAAAAACGGCAATCCTAAAACAAAAAGCACAAAAACTACCACCAAACCCACTAGAAAAGTAATGAGATAAAGCAACAGTCCCATTTCCACCGAAACCAACCAATGCTTTTCAAATAACCGAAAACTTTCCGCGACAGCTTTCCGCATCGAAACGCCATGCAACATCACTGCCGAGGAAGCATACATCCCAAGGAGCGACAGAATAATCGAAAGTAAAACTAGAACAATGAAAGCGCCCACATAAAGGATAAATAACGCTGGAGAAGATTCAATATCTCCAAGCCTACCAAACAACATCAAATAAAGCGGCACATCCAGACGACTTAAAATGCCAATGCCTAAAAGCGGCCAGAACGCGTGCAGACCCTTGCGTAAGGCCGGTAAAATTTGCGGCCCGCGGCGCACTGTCTTTTCCGCCACAGCCGCAATCAATCCTCCGCGTCCGGCCGTGACCAACATCAAAAAAGCGACTAAAAAAGCCAGGATCAATAACGTCAACAAAATCGCCGCCGCAAACGCACCGGTACTAAATGCCGCCCCGGCTTGTAAAGCGGTTTCGCGCCAAGGTAACGCGCCGGAAAAAACATCTAATTTTCCAAAGGTACGATTAAATGCCCGATAAGCTCCAACATCACCCCAAAACACAGCCAAAAAACCAAGTAGCCACAGTATTTTGTGCTTCCAGGTTAGATTTAACGCTTCGCGGAAAATTCGGCGATAAAGTATACCCTCCTGCATAGTTGTATACATTATACCACTAAACTGCGGCCGGACCAAATTCCGGAACTATTCTGTTACTCTCTCCTTTGCGTGATTTTTTAAGCAACTTGGCATCATCTGAATTCTCCTCCACCGCCGGGGGTTGAGGATCGTTCCGGACACTAAAAAATTTCTCAAATTCTTCCTGCTCAATAGTTTCCTTCTCCAAAAGACGCCTGGCAATGCGATCCAAAAAATCCCGTTTTTCTCGGATGACCTTCGTGGCTTGCGCGCGAGCATTTTTAATCAGTTTATCAATCTCACTGTCAATTACACGCGCGATGTCTTCGGAGTAGTCGCGCTGTTCTGTAATTTCCCGGCCCAAGAAAATCATATCCCCATGCTCGCCAAAAGTCCGCGGCCCAAGTTTTTCCGACATGCCATATTCCATAACTAACTTACGCGCCAGCTGGGTTGCGACTTTCAAATCATTGGAAGCGCCGGTGGTAATATCTCCAAAAACTTCTTGCTCCGCAACATAACCGCCAAGCAAGGCCGCCAGCTCGTCCAAAAACTCCGCGCGTTTTTTCAAATGGCGATCTTCAGACGGAAGCTTCAAAGTGTAGCCCGCCGCGCGGCCGCGCGAAATTATCGAAACTTTGCGCACCTTTTCCGCCCCCGGTAACACATGTCCAACCAAAGCGTGGCCGCCTTCATGATAGGCGGTAACTTCGCGTTCTTTTTTAGAAAGCACATGGCTCTTACGCTCCGGCCCAAGAATGACTTTTTCAATAGACTCAATAAGCTCATCGCTGCCAATTTCTTTTTTATCACGGCGAGCAGTAAGAATGGCTGCCTCATTCATAAGATTGGCCAGATCCGCGCCGGAAAATCCGGGAGTCCGCTCGGCCACCGTGCGTAAATTGGCATTTTTATGCATTGGTTTTCCGCGCGCGTGGATTTTCAAAATTTCCTCACGATCATTAAGGTCCGGCAAGTCCAAAACCACCCGCCGATCAAAACGTCCCGGACGCAAGAGCGCTTGATCCAAAATATCCGGACGGTTAGTGGCCGCCATGACAATAATCCCCGCGTTGGGGTCAAACCCATCCATCTCCACCAAAATCTGGTTTAAAGTTTGTTCGCGTTCGTCATGCGAGCCGCCCAGTCCGGCTCCGCGCTGACGACCGACCGCGTCAATTTCATCGACAAACAAAATACACGGCGCGGCTTTTTTGGCTTTGCGAAACAGATCGCGTACCCTTGAGGCGCCAACGCCCACAAACATCTCTACAAACTCTGATCCGGAAATATGGAAGAAAGGCACATTAGCCTCGCCAGCCACAGCCCGCGCCAAAAGCGTTTTGCCGGTTCCCGGCGCGCCCATCAAGAGCACCCCTTTGGGAATTTTGGCGCCCACGACCGTAAACTTTTTAGGACTGCGCAAAAATTCCACGACTTCTTTAAGTTCTTCTTTCGATTCTTGAAGTCCGGCTACATCTTTAAACAACACCTTATCCTTGTTGTCCGGTGAAGCTTGGCGCGCCCCGGCTTGGCCAAAAGACATAGCCCGCGAGTTTACCCCTTGAACCTGCCGCATCATGAAAAAAATAATGAGACCAATCAAAAAGAAGGGGATGAGAAACGGCAAAAACACGGAAACCCAATAACCCAATCCGCTTTCCCGTTTTACCGCGATGGGAATTCCCTGCAAAGCCGCGGCCTCAACGTCATAATTTTTAAGCAGCGCTGAAAAAGATTCACCCGGCTCCTTTCTGGTTATAACCTTCTCGCCATCAGTAAGCTCGGCGTGCACATCATCCCCGCGCACTTCAATGCGGGTTACCTTCTGATCATTGATATGCGCGACCAGCGCGGAAATATCAATATTTTCCGGAGCAGTCTTGTCGCCCTGCAATACTGAAAGTACGCCGGCGATAACCAGTAATCCTAAAAAGAAAAGTAAAAAATTACGTAGCAGAGTAGACATAACTATAAAATTTCTAATTCACCTAATTCCTAATTAACCTAAAATGGAATTTGTTTAGAGTACTTAGGTTAATTAGAATAATTAGAGCACTTCGTAATTATACCACGCCGTCTGGTGGTGTGCTAGCTTCTGTGTCAGGAACAGGGTCCGGCGCGGACACTACTTCCTCTTTGGTCTTCTTCTCGGAAAGCCCCAGACGATGATGCTCTGGTTCAATTGAAACCACTCTGAAGGTACGTACATCTCCGGGTTTAATCTGTTCTTCCAAAGGCGTTCCGGATTTAACATCTAGCTCCGAAACATGGGCCAAACCATGAATTTCCGCATCCAATTCCACAAACAAACCAAAAGGGTTGACTTTCAGCACCTTGCCTTGCACCTCTTGCCCCACAACATACCGATCCTGTACACGCATCCATGGATCGTCTTGTAGCGCTTTCATGGATAGGAATATTTTTGAACCCTGGATGTTTAGAATTTTTGCGCGTACCTTCTCGCCGACCTTAACAAGGTCCGCCGGATTATCAATCCGCTGCCAAGCAATCTCGGAAATCTGCACCAAACCTTCCAAACCATCAACGCCCACAAACGCGCCAAAATCCGCCACCGCCGTAACTATTCCCTCCACCGCATCCCCGACATTATATTTGGTTAGTAGATCTTTTTGCTCTTCCTCCCATAGCGCTTTTTCGGAAAAAATTAACTTTTCAGCTTTTGAATCGCAATCCAAAACATTTAAACGCAAAGTATTGCCGACAAAGGATTTTAAGCGCTCTAAAATTTTACCTTTGTCGCCGCCGGGAACGCGCGGATAATGTTCAGGAGACAGTTGCGATACCGGCAAAAATCCTTTCATGCCCATCCAATTGACGAGCAACCCTCCCCGATTAGCATCCAAAACCGTGACCTCCACTGGCACGCCTTTTTGTTTCGCTTCAATAGCTTTATCCCAAGCGCGCCTCTCACCGGCAAAACGGAAAGATAATTCAACTTGGTTCTCCTCGTTTTCCAGCTCTAAAACTACAGCTTCGACTTCGTCCCCAATTTTTAAATTTGGATAAATGTGTTCAACATCTTTAAGTTCAATTCCACGGACGATTCCGGTTTTAAAACCATGAATATCGACTAGGGCCTCCCGCGAGGAAACATCCACCACTGTACCGCGCACGGTTTGACCCTCTTTCGGAATCGCGGCCAGGGTTTTCTCTTGCAATAATTGCTTAAGGTCATTCGCACTATTTTGTGTAAGCGTTGTCATGTTATGAATTAAACCCGCCCAAATTTTCGCGATGCGAAAACTTCAGTCGGGCAAAGTTATGAATTAATTGGCAGGGGCAGTATATCAGATATCAAAATTCTTGGCAAGGGGGTTGCTTTAAGCTGTAAAATAAGTTAAACTTAAAGACTATGGTTTCCCACCCGCACCACTATACCCTGTCTTTGCTCAAACATCTTTTGGATAAAGCTGACCATACCCTTTTTCCCATGCAACGCCTGCAAGAGTTGCGTACTGAATACGAACTTTTAATCAGCGATCATCAAATCGCGCAAACCAAAATTGAGCAAACCATTGCGCGTTTTGGCAAAGAAATCTGGCCTTATCAAGAAGCGCTTGAGGAATTGTATCGCCGCTATGGTAAGAAAAAAGAAGAAGCGTTGGTCCGTGAAAAACTGGAGGCGCAACTGCGCGCAAAATACGATCGCTTCCTTGAAGGCGGCGGTGATCTGTCGGATTTTCGACATCCGGAGAGCGAAACTTATTTTACTCCCGAGGAAAAATTTCAGATTGGCCAGGCCGTGGTGGACGCCAACCACGCTGTACTTAAAGAAATTGCTTCGGCTTGCAATGTGGAGCATAAAGATGAATGTGAAGGTGTAATTTCCGAGCATAAGGAAAAACTGGCCCGAATTGAAAAAAAATTAGCTTTCCTTAAAGAGCTGGCTGACACTTCGGAAAAATGGCGTCCGGAAATTGAAGACAAAATTCGCGTCTTTGAAGAATCTTTTGGTTATCTAACCAAAACTTTTCATGAGGAAGATATTGACGGCGCGATTGATTATTATCGCGGCGTGATTGAAGAACCCGAATTTGCATAAATGTCTACTGCAATTCAACTGACAATTAATATTCTCATTCCTGTGGCGCTATTTAGTCTTGTGGCCGCAGGTTTTTCTA
>CAZBUQ010000010.1:2820-3792 GCA_964495135.1 uncultured Gammaproteobacteria bacterium | reverse complement strand
GTTTCACGAATTCAACATCTAGCCATTGGAGCTTCGGTTTCCGCAGCAGGATATTTTCTTTTGCTATTTTTTAAACTTGGGGTCGGGTTGCCGTTAGCGGTGCTGTCCGGTATTTTTGCCTCCGTAATTACCGGCATACTTTGTAACTTAATCTACGAGCGCCTGCAGGGGCGACGTCAATTTTCCGCGTTAGTTGCACTGATTATTTCTTTAATGCTCTTACTTATTGCGCAAAGCATTTTGCTTATGACTTTTGGTTCGCAACCAAAAATTGTGTCCTTGCCCGCCGCGCAGACCCGTTTCGAAATTTTTGGCGCCTCCATTACTCTACTTCAAATTATTGAAATTCCCGTCGGATTTCTGGCTTTAGGCGCGCTGGCACTATATCTTAAACGCTCGCGTTTGGGAGTGGCTATTCGCGCGACCGCTGACAACGCTGAAGTTGCCGAAATTATTGGAGTTAATACCAAACGCATCCGCTATTTAACGATGTTGCTTGCCTCACTTATAACCGGTCTTGCCGGAATATTTATTGCCCTGGAGTTTAATCTTGAACCCTATGCCTCCACCTGGCATGCAATACTTGCCTATGGCCAAACCATTGTCGGTGGAACTGGTTCAATTCTCGGAGTCTTTTTAGCCGGCCTAATGACTTATGGCGCGGAACACATTGGCGGGTATGTAATCACTTCTACATATAAAGAGCTATACGCCTTTGCCATTGTATTTCTGTTTTTGCTTTTAAGACCAGCTGGCATTTTCGGGAAAAAACGCGATTAGAGTATGCTAAACGCTGCATACCTGACATACCTTGCCACCTTAATTTCGCTATTTGTAATTTTGGGCTTGTCTTTTAATTTGCTGGCTGGGTTTACTGGCCTGACCAACCTGGGACAGACCGGATTTTTTCTAGTTGGCGCCTACACGGTCGCACTCCTGCAACTAAACTTTGGTTTGCCTTATACTCTGGCA
>CAZBUQ010000010.1:0-2810 GCA_964495135.1 uncultured Gammaproteobacteria bacterium | reverse complement strand
CGCGCTTTTGGCCGGCGCACTTATCGCCATATTTTTTTCGCTTTTAACTAAACGCACCCGCGGAGACACGGTCGCGGTGATGGGTCTTTGGTTTATGATTGTTTTGGTAATTGTCGCGCTCAATTGGTCAGGACTAACGCACGGAGCATTGGGAATTCCGGGAATTCGCCGGCCGTTGGGATTTGCCAGTCCGCAAATGTTTCTAATTTTTTCTGCGCTAATAACACTGGTAGTTTATGGAATACTGTATCGTATTTTACGCTCACCATATGGACGCGTACTTGGTTCGGTGCGCGATGATGAACTCGCGGCGCAAACTTTAGGAAAAAATATATTCAAAGCTCGGGTTATTGCTTTTGCCATTTCCGGGGGAGTTTCTGGGATTGGCGGCGGACTTTTTGCCTATACCTTTCAATTTATTGATCCTGGCAGTTTTCACATTTCCATGCTCGTCGCAGTTTTGGCTCTCGTCTATGTTGGTGGGCTGGCTTCTTTACCAGGGGTCATTGTTGGTACCTTGCTAATTATTATCCTTCCGGAATTTTTGCGCTTCCTGCCTTTTAATCCAGAGGTGCTGGGCGCCTTGCGCCAAATTGTTTTCTCCACTCTGGTACTTTTAGTGATACTTTGGAAACCGCGCGGTATTTTAGGAAAAGTTGAGTTATAACCCCGAAACCTTATGCTGTCAATAAAAAATCTCACAAAACACTTCGGGGGCGTGCGCGCTGTAGATCATTGTTCTTTTGAAGTCACGCCGGCGCGGATTACCGCGCTCATTGGTCCCAACGGCGCGGGCAAAACTACGCTTTTCAACTGCATTGCCGGCGTGCATCTTCCGGAGGCTGGACAAGTTATCTTTGCCGGACGCGATATTACTACCCTGCCGATTTATCTACGCGCGCAATTTGGCCTTTCCAGAACCTTTCAGTTAGTCCGCACTTTTAAAAATATGACCGTTGAGGAAAATTTGCGCCTCGCGGCCGAACCGGATGATCAAAACTTCTGGCGATCAATTTTGTTTCCGCGACCTGTTGTACAAACCTATTTGAAGGATATGCTTAGGCTAGTCGGATTAAATCAATCTCTTAAATTCCCGGCCAAAAGTTTGTCCTATGGACAAAGCAAACTCTTATCTTTGGCCCGCGCTCTTTTACAGCCCCACAAAATCCTTATGCTTGATGAACCAGTGGCCGGAGTGGCTCCAACGTTGCGTCAAAACTTTAAAACCTTGCTCCCGGAACTCAAAGCCCGCGGCGAAACTATTTTCTTCATCGAGCACGATATGGATTTTGTCCGCGCCGTAGCCGACCATGTTATTGTCATGGATCAAGGAAAAGTGCTAACCGAGGGTACGCCAGAGCAAGTGTTAAAAGATCAAAGAGTATTAGACGCCTATTTAGGAGAACAGCTATAATATGCTCACCATTGAAAACCTCACTGCTGGTTATGCTGGTAACGAAGTATTGCATGACATTGATCTAGCAATTAGCCCCGGAGAGATTGTCGGACTAATTGGTCCCAATGGCGCGGGTAAATCAACTGTGCTGCGCTCTATTTTCCGACTGGCCCAAATTAAAAAAGGTAGCATCCAATTTCAAGAACAAAATTTGAAGCGTCTGCATACCCATGATTTGCTGGAGCTCGGCATTGGTTTTGTACCCCAAGGACGCTTGGTCTTCTCCACGCTCACCGTACAAGAAAACTTACGCATGGGTGGATATCTGCTAAACAACAAGGATGTACTGGAGCGCAACCTAAAAAACGTATTAGAACACTTCCCGCCACTTAAAGAAAAACTCCATACACCAGCACGCGCTCTTTCTGGCGGACAACAACAAATGCTGGCCATTGGACGCGCGCTCATGATGACTCCAAAACTTTTGCTTTTGGATGAACCATCGCTTGGTCTTTCTCCCAAAGCGATTCAAGAAATTGTGAGTATTTTAAAAACACTTAACGCAACCGGTACGACCTTAATGATTGTTGAACAGAACGTGCATCTGCTTTTGAAATTCGCCACGCGGGTTTATGTGCTCGCCTCCGGCCAAGTCGTGGCCGAAGGTCTGCCTTCGGAGTTTCATGACCCTGCCAAACTACGCAAACTATATTTCCAAGAATAATAGTGCTATACTAGCTTAATATGTCAACTGAACTTAAAATATTCGTAAAAGAGGCGCTGGAGAAAAAAGTTTCCAAAGAAGAGATTTTGCGTGCGTTGCTTAAAGCTGGCTGGCACGAAGATGAAATTAAATCGGCGCTCGCCGCGTTTGTTGATGCGGATTTTCCAGTACCAGTCCCAAAACGCAAACCTTATTTGTCCGCGCGCGAGGCCTTTCTTTATTTAGTGATGTTTGTCGGACTGTATCTTTCGGCATTTAGTTTTGGTTCACTCATTTTTGATTTTATCAATCGCTGGCTGCCGGACCCGCTGCAAACTTACTTTGACACGTCGCGGCGTTCTTTACGGATGTCGCTTGCCATGCTGATTGTAGCTTTTCCGCTTTACCTTTGGTTAGCAACCATACTTACCCGCGCGGTCCGATCTGACCCGGAAAAGAAAAGTTCAAAAATTCGCAAATGGCTTACTTATCTGACGCTTTTTGTCGCCGCGGCAATTATCATTGGCGATTTAATTACCCTGATTTTCAATCTTTTGGGCGGCGAGTTAACTTTGCGCTTTGTGCTTAAAGTTGTAACCGTCTTGGCCATTGCCGGCAGTATTTTTGGGTACTATCTTTGGAACTTCTGTAAAGAGGAAAAAGATGTATGATGCGATTATCCGGATTAAAAATTTTTGTAAGTATGGTGGT
>CAZBUQ010000009.1:538-11737 GCA_964495135.1 uncultured Gammaproteobacteria bacterium | reverse complement strand
GAATACTACGAATTTATTGTTATTTTCGGGTGGTCTTTACTATATCACAGGCATTAAAACTTGACAAGGCAGGGGAGCTTTGATACACTGTGGAAACTTAAAAAACACGCCAGAACATAAATCCTGCCCAAAAGGGCTTATATGGCGGATGAATTAAGGATTATATGACTAAAGCCCCGGAAATTTTAGATTTACTTCAGGCCGGAGTGCATTTCGGCCATAAAACCTCGCGTTGGCACCCGAAGATGGCGCCTTTTATTTTTGGCGCGCGCTCCGGAGTGCATATTATTGATTTGGAAAAGACTAAAGCGCAGCTTGAAAAAACATTGGCGTATGTAAAAGAGCTAGCGCAAGCCGGAAAAATTATTTTAGTTGTTGGTACGAAAAAACAGGCCGCGCCGGCGGTTCAAAAATACGCGCAAGAAGCGGGCTTGCCTTACGTTGAGAATCGGTGGCTGGGCGGAACGCTTACGAACTGGCATGAGATTTATAAAGTCATTCGCAGTTACAATGATTTGAAGACTAAGCGCGAGCGCGGTGATCTCCAAAAGTATACGAAAAAGGAGCAAGGTGAATTTAGCAAAGAAATTGAACGAAAAGCGCAACTCGTTGGTGGAATGTCTTCGCTTACCAAAATTCCGGACGCGCTTTTTGTCGTGGATTTGAAAAAAGAAGAAACCGCGATTAGAGAAGCAAATCAGGAAGGTGTGCCAATTATTGCTCTTTGCGACTCAAACGTTAATCCGGAGCGGGTCCAGTATCCTATTCCGGGTAATGATGACGCGGTTAAAGCTATTGAACTTGTTGTTGCGTTGGTTACCCAGACTTATAAGGAAGGCGTAGAAGAACGGAAAGTGAGTGAATCAAGTGCGCAAGTAAATCAGGTAAATCAAGTGGATCAAATGGCGAGCGTAGCTTGATTTACTTACCTCGCTTGATTTACTTAATTTACTGCAACAATTATGGCGGACGCAAAATTGGTCATGCAACTGCGCGAGCAAACCGGCGCCGGAGTGCTCGAGGCTAAAAAAGCGCTGGAGGAAAGTGGTGATGATGTGCAAAAAGCGATTGAAACTTTGCGCCGCATCGGCGCGGTTAAAGCCGCGAAAAAATCTGATCGCGAAACGTGCGAGGGTCTGGTGCATGCTTATATTCACGGTGGCGGAAAAGTCGGCGTGCTGGTTGAGGTTTTGTGCGAGACGGATTTTGTGGCCCGCAATCCTGAATTTCAAGCGCTGGCGCAAGATCTGGCGATGCAAATTGCCGCGATGAATCCACTTTATGTGAGTCCGGAAGATGTGCCGGCTGAACTTTTGGAAAAAGAAAAAGCAATCTACCGGGAAGAAACGCATGGCAAACCCGCGGAGATTGTCGCAAAAATCGTGGAGGGTAAAGTTCAAAAATGGTATTCAGAGGTCTGCCTGATGAAACAGGCGTTTATCAAGGATGAAGATCAAACCATTGAAGAGCTGGTAAAATCCAAAATCGCGAAACTTGGAGAAAATATCCAGGTGCGCAGATTTACGCGCTACGCGCTGTAGGGACTGTAGAAAATTAATTTTATTTTCTATGAAAGGATATCCTGAAAGAGAAATGGGTTTACCTGATAGCAGGGTTCCGACCGAGGAAGGGGATGTACCTGGTACGCAAATTGTCCCTATAGTTGAGAATGATGATGCAATTCCAAAAGAGGTTCCCCTAACTCCATCAGGTGTGGAGAGAATACTTGAAGAACAAGATAAGCCCAAGAAAAAAGAGGAAAGGTCCAACTAGCGGGCTGGAGTTTGTTGCGCAGTGAGCTTGACAAGAAATTCGTAGTATTGTAGAGTGGGGATAATTGAACAAAGAGCCACAGACAGCCCCGACGTAAAGTCGGGATCCCGACCGAAATGTCGGGACAGGCTTCCGTAAGGAATAAGTCCTGCCTAGGCAACATTCGGGCGTTTAAGCCCGTGAGTCTGTGGCATTAAGCCACATTTTTGTTTAGCAAATCTATGCCAAAGACTAGATTGCAAAAGGAAGCCACGGTTGCGGATTTTACTGATAAACTGCAGCGCGCCAAAGGCGCGGTCGTGGTAGATTACAAAGGTTTGAAAGTGAAAGACGTGCAAAAAATCCGTGAGGCGTCATGGTCGGAAGGTGTGGATTACGAAGTTGTTAAAAAGACGCTTTTGCGGCTGGCGCTTAAAGGTACAAATTTAGGAGAGGCCGTGGATGTAAAAAATTTGCAAGGCGATATTGGGATGGTCGTGGGTTATAAAGATGAAGTCGAGACTGCTAAATTTGCCGCGAAGTTTGCGAAAGAGTTTGAGTCCTTCAAAGTGTTGGGCGGATTTTTTGAGGGAGTTTATCTTGAAGCCAATAAAGTAAAAGCGCTGGCGAGTTTGCCAAGTCGGGTCGAACTTTTGGGCAAATTGGTTGGTACGATTCAGGCGCCAATTTCTGGGTTTGTGCGGGTTCTGGCCGGAAATTTGCGTGGATTGGCACAAGTCTTAAATGCAATTCAAGAGAAAAAAGCAAGATAAGCATTAAGCAAGGTAAGGATTAAGTACTTATCTTGCTTATCTCGCTTAATCCTTAATCCTTAATTCTTAATTCATTACAAACATATGTCAGATGAAGTGAAAAATGTTGAGGTACCGGCAAAATTTCAGGGCCTAGTTGCCGAGATCGAAAAAATGTCCGTAATCGATCTTTCGGAGTTGGTTCATGTTTTGGAGGAAAAGTTTGGAGTCTCGGCTGCGGCTCCCATGGTGGCGATGGCTGCACCAGCCGCAGGAGCTGCAGGAGCTGCCCCGACGGAGGAGCAAACCACTTTTAACGTGGAGCTTACCGATTCTGGCGCCAATAAAATAAACGTGATTAAAGCTTTGCGCGAGATCACCCAGCTCGGTTTGAAAGAAACCAAAGATTTGGTTGACGGCGCGCCAAAGGTGGTCAAAGAAGGTGTTGGCAAAGCCGAGGCCGAGACCATGAAAAAGAAACTTGAAGAAGCCGGCGCGAAGGTTACTTTGAAATAAAGTGCGTCAGAGGAATTACGACAACAGAAGGACCGTCTAAAAGGTAGGCGGTCTTTTTGGTTTCATCAACAGTAAAGTCGCGTAGGACTTCAAGAGTGGGGAGGAGATATTGGATTTTAAGTACGCCGTCGTCCTTGCCAAATACGGCTAATCGCTTCTGGATGGGTTCTAAGATGTAAAGATAGTTTGAATTTTCATCAGTCCACAGCACGGTGGTCTCCGTAAAAGCCGGATCAATACCTTTGAGCGCAAAGTCGCGTTTGCGTCCGCGCAAAAATTCGGTCACCTCGCCTTTGTCGCTTAAAACATAGATAGCTCCGTCAATCGCCAGCGCGCGTCCGGAAGATACAAGCGTTCCATCGGTAATCCAGGAAGCGCCCGCGCTAAAGACCTGACTTACCGGTTCATATTTATAAATTTGATTTTGCCGGTTTTCCAGCGTGTAAAGTCGCCCACGGTAAAGCGCCGCATCTTGCGGTTGGCCCTGAAGCAGTACGGCTTCTCCCAAAGTTTTAGTTTGCGTGTTGTATAAATAAGCCAGATCTCCGCTCACGATAAGCAGGGTATCGCGCGTTTCATGGGGGAGTACGTAGTTAATTGCACCCTGCGCGGTGGGCAGGGCAATATCCATCTTTTGGGTCACACTTTTTTCATAGCGCACGAGCGCATTTTTATTGTAGGCAAATAGTATCCCATCTTTTAGGGCTATTCCCAAAGGTTCGGGCAGCACTTCCGCAAGGTTTAAAGTCGTACTGGGATTTTCAAGAGTTGAAGCGCGTTGTAATTTTTGCGTTAAAGGCAGAAGCGCGTTTTGGAGTTCGACAATCTTTTCTTTAGTTAGTGTTCCAGCGACTGGCCAGAGCGTCCGCAGACTGATACTTTGGGTAAGTTGTTTTTGCAGTTCGGGTAATTTCTCAAGACGCTCGTAAGCTGCGGCAAGACTCGATCGCGCGCCATCCTCGTCGTTGTATATTAATGCGGCACTGCTATCATCAATAAGCTCCTTGATTTTTTGTACCTCTTCATTGAGAATATTTTTCGTCGCCGCAATGTTGTGGTGCCTTCCGGTAAACAAGATGCTCTCCGCAAAGACAAACAGAAAAATTATCCCGAAAATAAGGAAGAGCTTACTTTTTTGGGGCAGGATGTTAAATTTTTGGAACAGATTGAGATTAGGCCGTATCTTGAGCGAAGAAGGAAGCCTGGTAAAAGTTTTCGTGAGTTTTTGGCCGGGACGGGAGTAAATTTTTTTCAATTTTGCGGAGATTTGCTCGAACGCGTGCGTTAAAGGCGGAGTTGAATTTTGCGGCGACTGACCGGACATGGCGCGCGTCTTTTTTATTCGGTCATTAAAGTGATGCGCCAATCGCTCAAGACCGGCATATCCTTTTTTCAATGCCGTTTGGCTTTTCATTAAAAATGGCCGCAAAAGCGGAGGGGATAACAATTCTTCAGTTTTGGCTTCGGTTGCGAGTAGCTGCCCGATAGATGCTGCGGTAGTTTCTCCGCCAGCCGTCGCCTTACTGCGGGCCGTAAGAAGCACCGCGCAAAACGGACCCAAAAGTGTTGAGCGTTTTTGCCAAAGATGTTCGAAATACTCGAGTTTGCGCCCGGTACTGGTGACCAAAGCAAGCTGCTTCAGCTCGTTGGATTTTATGAGCGCGGCCATGCTTTTTGGCATAAAAATAAGGTGGCTGCGCGGATTAAGCTCGCCGGAACGGAAAGTGTCAAAATGTAAATAGTTCTCTTCCGGCGCGTCATGCACCGCGCTAACTTGGAGGGAGTTAACTTGCAAGGCCAGAATATCTCCCGAGAGCGCAAACCAAACTTTTGGTCCATAAGTTACGCCCGCCGCGATACTTAACGATAGCGCGCTTTTGTTTTGATTCAGCGCCCGCTCGAGCGCGACAAGTTTCTTTTCAAAAAATTCCTCGGTCTCACTTTCCGGGACGGGAATGTATTCGAGCGCCATAAAATGACGCAGCGCCAATTCCAGCTGATCGCGCGCGGCTTCTTGGGTCGCGCCGTCCTTTTCGCGCAGCTCTTTTTCCGCGTAACCGGCAAGCGCGAAACATTGGGTATCCACGGAGTGGCGACCGCGACGATGTATAATCGTCCAAGGCAAATATCCCTGCGCGCGGTAGTCGTTTCAATATGGGCAGTCAGTTTATTCACCATAAATTTAACGCATTGACGCACTGATTTTACTTTAGTATACTATACCTGATACTTACCCACTAAGCAACACAGCCATGCCTAGGCGAAAAAACGGTGCTTCACTTGAACAAATTTTTGGTTCAAAGGTTCGGGTGCGTCTTTTACGGCTATTTTTGGAGCATCCCGCCGAGCATTTTTATGTACGGGAGATTACGCGTTCAACACGCTCGCATATTAACTCCGTCAGGCGTGAGCTGGCCAATCTTTGTAAAGTCGGATTGATACATGTTTACGATGATGGCCAGGCGGGTGTGCCCGTTCGCGGTCTGCAGCGCAAATTTTATGAAGCCAATCCGAGCTGTGTGATTTTTGAAGAGTTGCGCCAACTACTGCTTAAGGGCCAACTTTTTTTGCAGGAAAAATTCGCGCATGAGTTTCAGCAGCTGGGTCCAATACGCTATTTGGCTTTGACTGGATTTTTGGTTGGTGAGCAGGGTTTTCCTACTGATCTTTTGGTGGTCGGCCGCGTGCCTAAACGCAATTGTGAAAAGGTGATTAAGGATTTTGAGGAGGAGTTTGGGAGGACATTGAATTACACAATTCTTTCCCCGCGCGAATTTGTTGATCGCAAAGAGATGATGGATCGTTTTCTTTACAAGTTTTTTGAAGCTAAAAAAGTGGTTTTAATTGATAAGCTGCCAATTTCCGCGCGGATGGGAATATGAGGAATGAAATTAAAAATTCAAAATTAAAAATGAAAAATTTGCGAATCGGAGTAGATGGTGAGATGGCGTTTATAAGATATGGACAGCAGCAGATAAAACTTGCGCTTAGGGAAAAGTCACTGGTGTGGGGGATTGCGGAGCTAGTGGACAGTGCGCGAAGAATTAAGGGGATAGCAGTTAAAATTGAAAATGCCACGTTTAGTACTACCCGACAGGTGGTTACGGCAGTTAATACTCTGGCCTGGGTCCTGGGAATAAAAGTAAGCGGGAAAAATCAATTAACCCCAAAATATAGCGGAAAGCCCAATATAACAAGGCAAAAATATGTTGCCTAAAAGTAAATTTTATCGCTTTTTAGAAATCATTCCGGGAGTGCTCATCTGGGGTACTTTGGCGGGGGCGATTTTACTTTCGTTTGTTCGTCCGCTTTGGGCGATTATTTTTATTATACTTTTTGATCTTTATTGGCTTTTTCGCGTGGTTTATTTTGTGTTTTACTTAAGCTTGTCCTGGAAGCGTTTTAAAAATGATGGCCAGGTTGATTGGTGGAAGAAATTGCAAACGGATTTACCGCAGTGGCAGCGACTTTGGCAAGTGATATTTTTGCCAACTTATAAAGAGGATTTAACCGTGCTGCGTACAACTTTGAATGCATTAGGTCGTGCTTATTTTCCCAAAGAACGTTTGATAGTGGTGCTGGCCGGAGAGGAGCGCGAAGGGCCAGCGTTTACCGAAAAGGTTGAGCAATTGAAAAAAGAGTTTGGCCAAGTTTTTCCGCATCTTTTAACGACCATACATCCCCAAGGTCTGCCTGATGAAATACCGGGCAAAGGTTCAAATTTGCATTTCTCTGGTAAGTTGGTCAAAGAATATATTGATCGCCTGCGGATTCCTTACGCGGATATTATTGTCTCCGCTCTTGATGTGGATACCGCGGTGCATCCGCAATACTTTGCTTACCTTTCGTATCGGTATCTTACCACTCCAAATCCGCAGCATGCTTCTTATCAGCCGATAGCCCTTTACAACAACAATATCTGGGAGTCGCCGGCGCTGGTGCGCCTTGCCGCGTGGGGAACCACTTTTTGGCTGATGACGGAGTTGCCCCGTTCGGAAAGACTTTTCACGTTCTCATCACATAGCATGCCCTGGCAAGCTTTGGTGGATGTGGGATTTTGGCAAAAAGACATTGTTACTGAAGATTCGCGCATATTTTTGCAGTGTTTTTTACACTACGATGGAAATTATCGGGTGGTGCCGCTTTATTTACCGGTTTCCATGGATACGGTTACCACCGGAAGTTATGTGGGCTCGCTTAAAGCGTTGTATTTTCAGCAGCGCCGTTGGGCTTGGGGCATTGAGCATTTTCCTTACATGGCTTGGCATTTTTTAAAGGCCCGCGCTATTCCGGTGCGCAAAAAAATTAAATTCATGTGGAATTTGGGGGAGGGGATGTATTCGTGGGCCACCGCGCCAATTCTGATTTTCTTACTTGGACAATTGCCGTTTGTTGTCGGTGAGGAAACGCTTGGCAGTTCGGTATTTTTCCAAGCCACGCCGCCGGTTTTAAAATTTATTATGCGCGCGGCAATGATTGGTATGATTATTTCCGCGGTTTTAACTTTTCGACTTTTGCCACCGGTGCCGCCCGGTACTCCACGCCATCGGCGTTTCCATATTCTTTGGCAATGGCTGCTTTTGCCGGTTAGTCTTATCGTCTTTGGCTCACTTCCCGCGTTTGACGCGCAAACGCGTTTAATGTTTGGCAAGTATCTCGGTTTTAATGTTACGGAAAAAGTGCGTACCAAAAACGAAACGCGATTGATTCAAAAACAGGCACAGCTATGACTAGGCAACGCGTTTTTCCTTACGCAATACTCGGTTTTGTTTTATTAATAGTGGCCGGGGCGGGTCTGGCTTATTCTTTTGGCTCGCGGGCTTATCGCGCTACTCAAAACGCGCGTGCGAATCTAAGTTTAGCCGAGCAAGCCCTACTGAATGAGCAAGATTTTACGAAAGCCGCGACCGCGCTTGCGCAAGCCCATGGCGAGCTTACCGCGGCTCGCAAAAATGCGCGGCGGATTTTCTATTTGCGAATCGTGCCTTGGCTGGGACGCCAGCATAAAGCGAGCGTAGCTATGCTCTCGGCCGCGGAAATTTCCGCCGGAGCGCTCACGCAAGCGATTGAGCTTACGCGCGATCTTTACACGCCATTGCAGGCCCGGCCCGAACGCGAAATTGGCGCGCTTACTTTGGAACAACGCCAGGAACTTTTACGTAAGATCGACAACGCGCTGCCGACGCTGAACAAAGTTTTTGCGGATTTGAAATCAGCACGCGCGCGGCTTCACGCGGTGCCCGTGAGCGGTTTAATCTTACCGCTTCAAGAGGACGCGGAAAAATTCAAAACGCGGCTGGCCGTGGCCTTACAAATCACGGAAGACAGTTTGCCCTTGCTTGAGATTGCGCCGCAATTTTTAGGTTACCCCGAAGCAAAAACCTACCTTTTTGTTTTACAAAATAGTGATGAGCTGCGTCCCACCGGCGGTTTTATCGGCACTTATGGGATTTTAACTTTTGAAGCCGGACATATTGCCGAATTTTTTACTGACGATGTTTATAATCTGGATCGTTATTCTCCCGCGAGGACTCGTCCGGACACCCCAACGGTTTTAAAAACATATCTACAGCAACCAAAATGGTTTTTGCGCGATGCGAATTGGAACCCGGATTTTAAGGTTTCAGCGCAGCGGATTTTACAATTTTACCGTGAAGAAGTTCGTTTTATTCCGCCCGATCGAAAAGAGTTTGCGTATCCGCAAGTTGATGGTTTAATCGCGGTTGCGCCGGAGGCGATTAAACCAATTCTGGCTTTGGTTGGGCCAATTACCGTTGAAGGTCAAACTTTTAACGCGCAGAACTTGACTGATGCGTTGGAATTTGAAGTGGAAATTGGTTTTGAAGGCCGGGGCATTCCGCGTCCGCAGCGCAAAGCGATAATTTCAAAGTTGGGGCATGAGTTGATTGCTAAAGTCATGGCTTTGCCAACTTCAAAGTGGGCGGAAGTTTTGCATTTGACCCGGCAAGCGTTAGATGAACGGCAAATCCTGCTATATTCGGAAGATTCCGCCCTGCAGGAAAGGATTAGCGATCAAAGTTGGTCGGGTGAACTTTTTCGCCCCAATTTGTCCGCGGATGAAGAAAAATCAGGCCGGGATTATCTTGCGGTTTTTGACGCTAATATGTTCGCGCTCAAAACCGATCCATATGTTTCGCGTACCATATTTTACAAAGTGGAAAAAGAGGGCGACGTGTTTACGGCTGACGTTGAGCTAGTTTATAATTACCCTAAAGCGGGTCCGGCTTGGAAAACCAAGGGCTATCGCACGTACACGCGGGTTTATGTTCCCCAAGGCAGTATTTTACAGTTTGCCCGCGGGGCGATGAAAGATGAAGATTCCGGTGAACCAGGAGAAGTCGAGATTGGCCAGGAATTGGATAAAACTTTTTTTGGCGCTTTTCTTGCGGTGCAGGTTGGTGAGGAAAAGCGTTTACGTTTTCGGTATCGTTTGCCCGAGCCGGTTGGACAGGCAATTGATAGTGAAGGATACGGGCTTACGATTCAAAAGCAGCCCGGGACTCAAGGGCATGCCTTGACGGTCGTGCTCAATTTTGATAAAGTGCCAAAGCTATGGGAGCCGCGCGGATTGCAAGCGCAGCGGCAGGGTAATCAATTAATTTGGCAGACGAATTTGCGCCGTGATCAGGTGTTCAGCGTAGGGTTTAGCCAATAGCCACTAGTGGCTATACCCTAATGGCTAGTGGCGAATTATGTTCATAAAGAAAATCGGAATTGATTTAGGTACGACAAATGTCCGCGTGTATGTGCCGAAACGCGGCATTATTATCAATGAACCTTCGGTAGTGGCGATTTCTAAAATTGATAAAAAAATCCTGGCGGTTGGCCGAGAAGCGAAAGAAATGTTAGGCCGCACTCCGGAAACCATTGTGGCCTTGCGTCCGATGAAAGACGGGGTTATCGCCGAGTATCGCACAACCGAAGCCATGTTGCGCTATTTTATTAACAAAGCGCTGGGCGGAATAAAACTTTTTCGTCCGGAAGTGATGGTCGCGGTGCCGGGCGGCATTACTTCAACCGAACGGCGCGCCGTTATTGACGCGACAATTACCGCGGGCGCGAAAGCGGCTTACATTATTAAAGAGCCGATTGTGGCCGCCATTGGCGCGGATATTCCAATTGGCTCACCTTCAGGACATATGATTGTGGAGATGGGTGGGGGAACCATGGAGGCAGCGGTGATTTCGCTTGGTGGCATTGTTTCTGCCGCCTCCGTACGGGTGGGCGGCAACAAACTTGACGCGGCTATTCAGGAATATGTGCGCCGGCGTTATAATGTGGCGATTGGTGAACGCAGCTCCGAAGAAGTCAAAATTCAAATTGGCTCGGCCGTGTACCTTAAGGATCCGATGAGCATGGAAGTTACCGGACGCGATATGGTTGCCGGGCTTCCGCGTACCATTACGGTTACCTCCCATGATATTACCGAGGCCATTCAAGGCGCGCTTGAACAAATGGTTTCTACTGTCAAAGAAGTATTGCATGTTACTCCGCCAGAACTTTCCGCGGATGTTATGGAAAAAGGCATGGTGTTATCCGGTGGAACCTCCCAGCTGCGCAATCTGACTGAACTTTTTTCTCAAGCTACCGGCGTGCCATCCGCGATGGCGGATGAGCCGGCGCTTTGCGTGGCCAAGGGAACCGGGGTGGCGCTGGAGAATCTGGAATCATATAAGCGCAGCATCTTGGCTTCGAAATAATACATATGAAAAGTGCAATCTATGTTGGCTCCGGCGCGGTGATTTTAGCCGCGCTGCTTTGGAGTTTAGATGGATTTTTGCGCCGTGAACTTTACTCATTGCCCGCATCCGTTGTGGTGTTTTGGGAGCATCTTTTTGGTTTGGTGATTTTACTGCCGTTCATGCTGCACCATACGTCTGCCTGGCGGAGTTTTTCCCGCAGGCAGTGGTTGGCGATCTGTGGCGTGGCTTTGCTTTCCGGACTTTTAGGTACTTTTTTCTATACGGCCGCGCTTGGCCGCGTGCAATATATTCAATTTTCGGTCGTAGTGCTTTTGCAGCAACTTCAACCTTTGTTTGCGATTTTTGCCGCTTATCTTTTGCTTCGTGAGCGTATTAGTAAAAAGTTTCTGGGGCTGACCGTACTGGCGCTCGTTTCAGTTTACTTTGTGTCTTTTCCGGATTTGCGTGTGCATTTG
>CAZBUQ010000009.1:0-528 GCA_964495135.1 uncultured Gammaproteobacteria bacterium | reverse complement strand
ACTGTTGTTGCCGCGTTTTTGGCCTTGGGTTCAGCAGCAGCTTGGGGAAGCTCTACCGCGTTTTCAAAATATAGTTTGCGCGGAACTTCGCCGCTCCATACTACTGCGACGCGATTTGGATTTGCCACGATTTTCGCGTTGGTGCTGGTCGGTCTGCAAGGGCATGGATCAAAACTGGTGCAACTTAGCACGGCGCAGTGGACATATCTTCTAGCGATTACGCTTTCAACCGGCGCGGTTGCGCTCGCGATTTATTATTTTGGATTAAAACGCATTCCGGCTTCGCGCTCAACCATTTTAGAGCTGACTTGGCCAATTTCGGCTGTAGTAATTGGCTATCTTGCTTTTGGCGAGCGGCTGTCGGCAACCCAATGGTTAGGAGCGCTTATGTTAGTTTTAGTTATGCTGAAAATTACGCGTGACGCGAAGCGCGCGGAAAATACTTTATAGCGCGTCCCGCGCACACCAACCGATTTATTCGCCTTCGCCAGAATACTCCGACGCTTGCGTCGGAGATGAATGGCGAGG
>CAZBUQ010000008.1:10642-12438 GCA_964495135.1 uncultured Gammaproteobacteria bacterium | reverse complement strand
ATAGCCACCATAAACTGCGCGTCAATGGTGCCGCAAAATTGACTGCCGGCAGCGGGATTATTTTTAGGGCACTCCGCGGCAAATTCTGACAAATACTCAAACGCGCCGGTAGCCGGACGAGGCGGAGTAGCGAGCAGGGTTGAGGCCAAAGGCGACAACCCGGGCGGACGGCGCTCACCGCCCGCCGGCGGGCGTGTTCCGCCAACCAAAGAGAGCAAATCCGGCAAAGGATCGCTCGCGGAATCCGCGAAAATACCTTCTATCGCCAGCCGCAAAGAACGCGCCAAAAGCGTATTTACAAAAGTGGAAAGTACGGTTGTACCGACCGCGGCCCAAACATTTCCCTGTAGCGCTGCGCCGGCAACATCTCCTACGCCAACTGTTGAGCCAGCGCCCTGCTCCGGAAGTTTACGAAAATTCGCGTCAATTACACTCGCGGGCGTTTTAACTCTTCCGGAAATAATTCCTTCTTGCGGCAAAATTCCCTTGCCTTCATCGCGTTTTGCTTTCGCGGCTTCTTCTTGTCTTAGAATTTCAAAACGAAACTCTTCTTGGGCTTTGAGCGCTTGCCCAATGTCAGTCTGTCCCGGATCAAATGCCAAATTCAAATGCTTTAAAAGCGCGTGCGGATCCGAGGCCTCGCGCGCAACCGAGCGCCAATTATTTATGGTATTGGCAAAATCGCACTTCGGAGTTGGCCGCTGAAAACGTTCAGCCAAACCTAAGCCAATGGCGAGTCCAATATCCGGAATACGCGGAGAACACAAATTTAATCCCAATTCTTCCCATGGTCCGCGCAAGGATCCGATAAACTCTCCGGCCGCGTTAAACGCCACCGAGGTAAAATAAGTTCCGGGATCTTCAAGAAACGCGAATGGATTTTGGCCTTTAAAACCGTTGGCCAAACCGACGGCCAAATCATAAGCAAACGTTTGGGCAAAAAGCTGTATCGCGTTTATAAGTCCGACGGTAGCGGAAGCAGTAATGGCATTGCTCCAACTTAAACGGATGGAGGCGACGGTTTCAATTACAGTCACCGGACCGCCAGTGACAACAGTGGGTTGAGCTTGAGCGCTGCGTGGCGCAAAAACCGCGCTAACCACAAACACAAAAACAAAACAGGCGAGGATTGTGGCTGTTATGCATTTTTGTGTTTTACCGCTATACATATACTATAAACAGCAAATCATGCATTTTTAGGTAAAGGTTTGTGGTCTTGGCTGCCGGTTTGGGTGTAGGTCGAAGTCATAGGTCTTTTTGAGAACTTGTTCCACGCTTGTTCTAGACGAAACAATTGCTTACCGATAATATCATACTCTCTAATGAGCTGTTCACACAGCTGATCTTTTAGATCATACTTTTCAACCTCCGGCAATCTAGGAATGATCTTGGTCATCATCAAAATTGATGCTTTATATGAACGCTGATATACATCTAGGTCGTGATAACTAGTGATCTTTGTATTTCCCATAGACTAAGACTTAAGACCAAACCGGCTGCCACAACCAGAAACCCTTAACCATAACCTTTGATAATAACTGTTTTCTGATTTCTTATTAACTTATTTCTATCTCCCCAATCCACTCAACGTCTCCCGATACAACTTCACCAACTCTTCGTCCGAAAAAGAATCTACAACTTCCGGCTTTGCTCCGGCGCTCAAAAGTAGCTCGCGGATAGCAGCGGGCGCCGGCGTTTCAATCTCATTTGGTGTTGTACTATCACTAGAGTTCGCCGCACCCGGGGATACCACGCCCTGATTCAACAGCCGCACCAACTCTACATTGTTAAACTGG
>CAZBUQ010000008.1:5029-10589 GCA_964495135.1 uncultured Gammaproteobacteria bacterium | reverse complement strand
AAAACCTCATCCGAGATACCGGAAGCTTTCAAATTCGCGCGAATCGTTGCCGCATCAGTTACTCCGGGAATACCCAGCTCGGAAACTTTAGCAGTCACAGTACTTTCATAAAGTTTACGGGTCAGCTCTTGGCTTTCTACTTGCTTTACCGAAGGCAACCGATATATGGCGCAATCAGTGCCTTGCGGGCAATTCGGATCCGTGCCCTCGCTAATTTCACGGCTGTCATTTATACCATCGGAATCGCTATCTTCCAAAAAAGGACTGGTGCCATAAACTTTAAGCTCTTGGACGTCCGGCAGACCATCACCGTCAGTATCTTTGGTATCTAAAAGTAGCGCAGAAAGATCATCCCCGGCAGTCAAGCCGCTTCCAAAAGAAATTCCGGACAAAGTTCCGGAAGGCGACAGCCCAAACGGCGCGGAAATCCGATTGGGAAAAGTCCGCCAAGCCAGCGCAAAAGTAGCAAACCCCACCACTGCCACAGTAACAAAACCAGCCACAGTAGGCCACCGTGAATTCTTCCTTAACATATCCTTTATTGTAACATATGTAAATACTGATGGGAAGATGGGATTTACCTACTTAACCTAATTCACTTGCCGATCTCCTCGGCAAGGCATACCCACTCCTCCACACTTAACTCCTGCGCCCGTACTTGTGGACTTAATCCCAGTTTTTCTAGGATTTTTATGACTTTTTCCCGTGGTAGATGCAATCCGGACATAAGGTTGTTTTGTAACTGCTTGCGCCGAGCAGAAAATCCAATCCGGACAATTTGAAAAAAACGCTTTTCGTCAATGTCGCGAGGCCGAGCCTCCGTCTGGCCGGAGGCTCGGCCTCCGCATATCCCAATCTTTAAAATCGCCGAGTCAACCTCTGGCTGCGGCCAAAAAGCTCCACGCTTCACTACCGCAATTAGCTCCGGCTTACCATAAAACTGAACCGCTACGGAAAGCACAGACATCTCGCCGGGTTTAGCGCAAACCCTTTGAGCCACTTCCTTTTGCACTAAAAATACACACACACTTGGACGCGGTTCATCTTCGGTAAACTTACGCAACAGAAGTGAAGTTAAATTATATGGCAGGGAAGCTACTACTTTATACTGTGGACTACTTAAAATTTCGGTAAGCTCGGCATTACTCAATTTTAAAATATCTTTCTCAATAATTTCGATATTGGCATCGCCAGCCGTTATCGCGCGTGCAGCACGTACGGCATTTGGATCAATCTCCACGGCTAAAACTTTTTTGGCGCGCTTCGCCAACTCCAAGGTCAGCGTTCCCAACCCCGGACCAACCTCTACCACGAGATCATTCGCATCCAAATTCGCATGATCAATAATCATTCGCGCCACATTCGCATTTATTAAAAAATTCTGCCCCAACTTTTTTAAAGGGCGAATACCATACTTTTCACACAAGGATTTTATTTCTTTGATCGCTTCCATCGCAAATAGCTTTCAATAAATTCTTCCAATTTACCATCTAAAATCGCGTCTGTATCCGCGGTTTCAAATTTGGTACGCAAATCTTTAACCATATGATAGGGATGCAAGACATAGGAACGAATTTGATTGCCCCACGCCGCTTCTCTATATTCACCGCGCACGGCTTTAAGCTCGGTTTCTTGCGCTTTTTCTGCCAGCGCATGCAATTTAGAGCGCAAGATTTTCATAGCCACCTCGCGATTTTGCTGCTGGCTACGTTCATTTTGGCAAGTCACCACAATTCCGCTCGGAAGATGAGTAATACGCACCGCAGAGTAAGTTGTTTGCACGCTCTGCCCGCCATGCCCGGAAGAAAGATACGTATCCACGCGTAAATCTTTTGGATCAATCGTTACTTCCACTTCTTCCAAAATTGGCAGCACCTCCACCAGCGCAAAAGAAGTATGCCGCATCTTTTCAGCGTCAAATGGTGAGATGCGCACGAGGCGATGCACCCCGCTTTCGCTTTTTAGCCAGCCATACGCATACCGCCCGGAAACTTCAAACACAATGGACTTAAGTCCCGCCTCTTGCCCGCGCGACTCATCTAAAACCCGCACTCCCAATTCTTTACGCTCACAAAAACGCGTGTACATACGCGTGAGCATTTCCGCCCAATCTTGCGCCTCAACTCCGCCAGTTCCCGCGTGAATGGCCACAATACAATCTTTCTCATCATATTTTCCGGAAAATAAAATAAAAAATTCCAACTCGCGGAATTTAGTCTCAAATCCTTCCAATTCTTTTTTCAAATCTTCTTCCGGCGCCGCGTCCTCTTTAACCATGTCCAAAAGCGCGCGTACATCCTCTTTCAACCTTGCCCAAGTTTCGCTTTCGCGGGAAATGGCTTCGCGTTTTTTCGCTATTCCTTTTGCGTGTTCATGATCAGCCCAAAAATCCGGACGCGACATTTGCGCGTCAAGTTTTACAAGCTCTTTTTTTTGAGCGTCTAGGTCAAAGCAGCCTCCAGGTTTCATCAATCCTGGAGGCAAGGGTAGTTATTTGTTTCAAAAGTTCTTTCATAATCAACTACAACTGAATCTGCTTCGCGTACTTTCCCAAAATCGGCATTTCCCAATATTCGCCTTTAAACGCTTTTTGAATTCCGGTAACCGCGAGGGCGAGCAGTCCAATCGTGCCAAAAAATCCGATAAACCAACCCACCAACGGAAACCAAGCGATAAGCCAAATAATAAAAGATGCAATGGTTAAAACCAATCCTTGTTTTCCATGATGCTGGGCAAACTCGCTCTCCCGTTTTCCCAAAAGCGGCAGCAAACACAAAATCCAGAGATAGCCAATCGCGGCTAAAATTCGCGCGTCTTTACTTTGTTCAATACGACCCTCTGCAGTTGAAGTGGAAGCAGTTGATGGTTTAGGCATAGTGAATGATTAGTAATTTCTTTAGTTTATTCAAGTATATCATAAAAAAGACGGGCTTGGCAACCCGCCTTTTACCGAGCAGGATTGCCGGCGGGAAATTGTTTATCAAAAAACTTGACCAAACTATTTGCTACTCTTTTTAGCTGTTTTTGCTTATTTTTATCTCCCCCCTCGTTAACCTTATCCTCTAAATCAAACACTGCGGAAATGAATAAATCCAATTCACCAGCGCTCAACTCTAAAAGCGCTTTTTTTAACGCGTTGATATTTTTTGCCTTATCCAAAATTACTTCGGCGGCATATTTTCGTTCATCCTGGCCGAAGCGAAATTCCCCAGGGAGAAACACGCGCTTAACTACATCTTTAAAATCTTTGGAGTCAATATCAGCTTGCTCAATCCTTATAATCCCGAACCCGGCATGTCTGATATCAGTAATACCTGCTTTAAACAAACGCGCCGCCTGCCGAGCGATTGCCGGGGCTAAATCCAGATCGGACAATGAATACGTAAGCCGTATCACTTCGGAAAATTGCCGCTCCCATTTTTCTTTATCCTTGGTATGGGTTGAAGCGATCAATAGCCGCTCATTTTCTTCCGACGGCTTAAACGCAATACCAAGCCACTGCAGCGCGCCTTTAAGATATTGCGTACGCTTTTGCGCTCCAAAATATCCAGATTCAAAATAACGAAACGTAACTCCGTATTCGGCATGTTTACCTGCGCGTGTCTGCGCCGCCACTTCAATCTTATGTTTTCCCTGCGGAAAGGTCAGTTCGGCAAAATCATCACCAAACGCAAGAAAAGGTACATCTCCGGACGCATCTGCTTTTCCCATGTTTTCTAGTTGAAAAGGCGCCAACCTTTTTAGCGTAGCTTGAAATATTTGATACGTTTCCGACTGCTCAAGACCGCGCTCACTGACATCAAGAAGCGCAAGTCCGCTCGCATCATCATACTCATCTGCCAGCGCTTCGTCTTTTTCCCATTCTTTACGACTGCCGGCGCCAAAACCATTTTTCAATTCTTGATATAGCTGTCCGTGCAAAAACCGTACTGCCTCCTCCAAAGTCTTTACCGCACTCCAGTCTTCCAAGCCCCCACCCGCGTCCTCAAACATTTTTGCAAAGCGCGTCTGTGTTAGCGCGCGATTCGGTATATCCCCGCCTTTTTGCAATTCTTCCATCGCCAAAACATCCGGCCAAAACTCTTCGGCAATTTCTTCACTATGGGTTCTTAAACGCGCCTCTGCCGCACGCGGAATCACGCGATTAACTAAACTTTCCATTCGCGCGAGCTTTTTAACCAGCGCTTCAAATTTCGTGCCAATAAGTTCTGGTTTTTTGGGATGACCGCCGCCCCCGGCCAGCGCTTGCTTGCCTTGCTCCTGCAAATCCAGCAATCCTTGCAAAATCTCATAATTTAGATCTTTTACCTGCCGGATGTCTTCAATTTTATCGCGATATTGTTTTTTCGCCGCTTCTACTCTAATACGATATTTACGATACTGTTCCAATAACTGATGCTCATCTGGGTTAAGCAGCGTTGTCTCTGCAAGCTCGCGCGACTGGGTTGGCTTTAATTGGCCGTCGCGTATCTGCCGACATTTGCTTAAAAACCACCGCATATTCATTGCGCCGCTTTGAAAAGCGCGCGCCGCAAAATCAACTTCCCGATCACTATGTAATCCCAAATCCAGATCCTTCACGGATAAAGCCAATCTTGCCAATTCCCTAAAATCTTCCGCCACATTACTGCTGGACAAAAGACCATTTACGGTTGTCTCATCGCGCTGAAGACGTAATCCGTATTTGGCTAATATCTGTTCAATATACTTGCGGCGATACTGTGCTTCCTTTTTCTGTCCGCGTTCATGAGGTGAAAACACATGACTGTAGGCCAACAGTCCGGACGTACCGCGTTCAGCTTGGCTAACCAATCCCAAAAACTCCTTATGCGTGCCGGGGTCCATAACCATAAACACTCCGGTTGGCGCTATAGTTACATGGGCTTTAAATGAATCGCTTTCACTATACCGCGCGTCAGCAACAAGTTTACGCACCGTCGTATTGACCCAAGCCAAGTTTGCTCCGCTCTTGGAAAAACCTTTTCTGTCTTCAAACTGTAATTGCCATCCTTTCCCTTGCTCAAACACGCCCTCACGCATTACAAAACCATTCCTTGAAGGATTAACATCCAGATTAAGCGTACCCAAGTTACTACTGCGTACCGCATCAAATATCCGCGCCAGCATACTTTCCACCGCGCGGTTTAAACTGTCCGGGTTATCTTCCTGATAATCAGGAACCCATTCTTGCGGCAAAAATTTTTTCGCTTCCGCGACTAAACGCGCATAATCCTCATAGTTCCCGGTGCGATTAAGCAGCAGTGCTCCGGCTTGCGCAATGCGAAAAAATGCGCGCTCGGTCTCGGCGTGTGTCTCCGGCGCTTGTTCTTGTACTGCCTCCGGCGGAGGTTGTCTTGGTCCTTCTTTTGACATATGGATATCTCATTATTGTATTCCTATCTAACCACAAAACAAAAAACGGGGCAAATGCCCCGTTTTTTCAATCTGCATTACCTTCGCAACACTTTAGTAATCCATGCCACCCATACCGCCCATGCCGCTCATGTCCGGCATACCGCCGCCGCCTTTTTCTTTTGGCTCCGGAATATCGGTGACCACG
>CAZBUQ010000008.1:0-5019 GCA_964495135.1 uncultured Gammaproteobacteria bacterium | reverse complement strand
TTCATTCGTTAGAATCATGGACGCGATTGAGGCCGCGTTTTGAAGCGCGAACCGCGTTACTTTGGTCGGATCAATAATTCCGGCTTTGACCAAATCTTCATATGCATCAGTCGCGGCATTGTAGCCAAAAGCGCCATCTCCCTTACGTACTGCCTCAACAACGACTGCGCCATCCTTACCGGCATTATGCGCAATCTGACGGACCGGCTCTTCGAGCGCGCGACGTAAAATGCGCGCGCCAACTTTTTCATCGCCTTCAAGTTCGCGTTCCAATTTTTCCAGCGCGGACACGGTACGCAAAAGCGCCACGCCGCCGCCAGGCACAATTCCCTCTTCTACCGCGGCCTTGGTTGCGGAGACCGCATCCTCAATACGCATTTTCTTTTCTTTCATTTCAGTTTCAGTAGCCGCGCCGACTTTAATAACCGCCACTCCGCCGGCAAGCTTGGCTAGTCGTTCCTGCAATTTTTCCCGATCAAAATCTGAATCCGAAGCGGCAATTTCTTTTTTAATCTGGGCAATACGCTCCTGCACTTTCTGTTGGTCGCCTTTACCTTCCACAATCGTAGTATAATCTTTTGTGGAAACCACGCGCCGAGCATGTCCTAAATCATCAAGCGTCGCGCTATCTAATTTCAACCCGAGTTCTTCGGTAATTACGCGCGCGCCAGTAAGTATGGCCATGTCTTCAAGTTGGGCTTTACGGCGATCACCAAATCCCGGGGCTTTAACTGCTAAAGTGTTAAAGGTTCCGCGCAGTTTGTTAACCACGAGCGTGGCCAGCGCCTCGCCATCAACTTCATCCGCGACAATAACCAGTTCTTTGCGGCCGGACTGCGCGACTTTTTCAAGCACCGGTAAAATGTCCTGAATCGAAGAGATCTTTTTGTCCGTAATCAAAATATATGGATCTTCGTAATCGGCTTCCATGCGCGCCGCGTCCGTAATCATGTAGGGACTGACATATCCCTTTTCAAAGCGCATTCCGGTTACCGGCTCAACTTCGATACCAAAAGACTTGGACTCTTCCACAGTAATAACAATATCCTTTACATCCGAAGGGTCTTTGCTGATTTTTTTAATCGCTTCCGCAATTTGCGCGCCAATCTCCGGATCATTGGCGGAAATCGCGGCGACTTGCTGAATTTCCTCATGCGTTTTTACGGCCTTAGATAAATCACGTAAAGCCGCAACCACTGCTTCAACCGCGCGATCCATTCCGCGCTTTACCGCCATCGGATTTGCGCCCGCCGCTACGTTTTTAATACCCTCCTGCACAATGGCTTGCGCTAAAACTGTGGCGGTCGTGGTACCGTCTCCAGCCACATCATTGGTTTTTGAAGCCACTTCTTTAACCAGCTCTGCTCCAACATTTTCAAATTTATCTTTGAGCTCAATTTCTTTAGCCACGGTGACACCGTCTTTAGTAATGGTCGGACTACCAAAGCCGCGATCCAAAACCACATTGCGGCCTTTCGGTCCCAAAGTTACCTTTACTGCGTTAGCTAATTTATCCACGCCATGACGCAAAGCATCGCGCGCGTGTTCTGCGTAAATTAATTGTTTAGCCATAAGTTATTCAATTATTCCCATTATGTCCGACTCTTCTAAAATCAAGTATTCTTTGCCTTCGACCTTGATTTCATCCGGACTGTATTTTTTAAACACAACCGTGTCGCCCACTTTTACTTCCAACGGGGCGCGGCCGCCGTTCTCCAAAAGCTTGCCCGGACCCACGGCTATAATTTTACCTTTCTCGGCCTTTTCTTTATCTGCCGTTTCCGGCAAAATAATTCCTCCTTTAGTTTCCTCCTTAACGGGTTCGACAACCACCCGATTGGATAATGGTTTGAGCATATTCTATTCCTACAAATTACGAATTTTGTACGAATATACAAATTTGTATATTGGTAACCGGATTTGTAATTTGTAGTAGTATTATGGATTATTAAGAGGTTAGCACTGTAAAGCTGGGAGTGCTAACCGGTCTGCCCATATCTTGCTACAAAACGGTTTTTTTGTCAAGCCCGGTAGTAGAAGTTCGACTGTGGATATCTGAAAACTTCTTAAAAGGCTTCGATTTTAAAGCATTTTTGACTTGCGTATGCCACGTTATTTTTACGCGCCTACGGCGCGATGTCAAACTTTCACTACCGGGTCAAGTCTGTCCTGTGGATTATAAGTAAATAGCCCCAAAATCCCCCAAAATAAAAGGATTCCAAAGGGTAAGGACCAAAGATAGTGATCAAACGTTAAGAGAATTAAGAATGAAGAATTAAGAATTAAGAAATTTGATTGCTTTAATATCCAATACAGGATGACCATAAAAAGTACCAACCCCATAATCCCCAATTCTGCCCAGACCAATAAAAATACATTGTGCGCGGGTTGGTAGGTATACAACGGCTCGCCCAGGCGCACCTCCCGCGCCACCGCCTGGGTGTAATTTCCGATTCCGACGCCGAGTACGGGATGCGCGCGCGCCAGCTGCCAGGCCTCGCGCGCGCCTTCCACGCGCTCCACGCGCGACTTTACCTCCAGACGAGATTCTTGCACCGGCAAAACACGCGCCGCAACCAAAGGACGGAACAAAAACACCAAAAATACTAGATAGCCAATCAACAGTAACCAATAACCAGCCATTTGCCACTGTGTACGATCTCTGAATAACTTAATCACCCAATAACCTAATAACACAATTCCGGCCACCCACGCCGAGCGCGAAAAGCTAAAAAAAATTCCGGTAATTAAAACAAAAATAGTGCTGGACAATAGTAACCTTTGCAGATTTTGGCGTACTGGCAGCTTATGTAGGAAAGCAATCACAACCGCGGTTGCAATTGCCAAATATCCACCCAATATATTGGGATGCGGTAGGCCGCCGTAGGCGCGTAGCCATCTTTGATCGGCAAATTCCACGACCGCGGTTCCCAGCGCCCGAGGATCATGCAACGCCATGCCTAAAAATGAAGAAGAAAAACTGGATTGGGTGAGGAATTGGTAAATACCGAGGATGGCCTGGAGGGTAGCGCCGACGAGAAACGCCCACGCGACGGAAGTGACCAGGCCACTTTTCGTTGTGGCCTGGTCACGAGAAGCCGCGAGGACTACCAATAGCACCACCCCTTCCAGCAGCCGCACGGCGGCCTGGAGTGCCACGGCTTTATCCGGCGCCCATAAAATAGACAAATAAGATAACGCGGTAAGCAGGCAAAGCGGTAAAAAACTTTTTATCACATTTCGTGCGGCCGCACGAAATGTGATAATTTTAATTTTCCAGATTCCTAGACTAATTACAACCCACCCCAAAACTTCAACTAAAAATAAAGAAAGTGTTCCATATTCATAAGGAACTCCTCCATCTGTCGGCGCGCGAAAAATATAGCGCGTCTGTAGCGGCAGTAGAAAAAAGAATACTGCCACGGCGCAGATAAACAGTTTATCCCGCCACTTGCGCGAACCGGCGGGAAAACTCTTGTCTAAAGTGTGCTCGGCGATCATTAGCGTGAAATTTAAGAAATTCATCACTGATTACCACGCCTGCTTCTTGATTAGCCAGGGCTTTCAAAGACGCGGGCAGAATCCGCAACTGTACGCTTTTCAAAATACGCTCCAGCAGGTCGCCCAACTTTCCCCGTTTTTGTACCTTTAAGCGCAATAAAATGGGGAGAAGATTACGCAGCCAATATTCATAGTAAACATCTTCGGGGGGAAGCGCAACGCTTGATAGGCGCGCGTCATGGGTGGCGAAAAATGAAAGGCAAATGGTATCTTTATTGTCTTTTCCTTGTGGACGTTTAAAAAACAATTTTGCCAAAAGCACTGCAAAAAAACGCACTGTCCAAATTCTACCGCGCATTACCACAATAAAAAAATCAATATCACTACTTTCTTTTGCCCCCATAAATCCAAGCGTATTGCACGCATAAATCGCGCGCAAACCCGGAATCCAACCAATTGACTTTGCAAAACTCCTAGCTTGATCAATTTTATATTTTGAAAAAAGATAACGTTGATTGCGCTCGTAGGCTATATTCTCAACCGTGGCTTTCAAAAACCATACCCCATTTTTAAAATCCAACCGTGAAGCAAGTTCATGATTATCAGCAAGCTCGCGCAGTACCGCAAAGTAAGCGATTTTTTGCTTTAAACGCAGATTGCGCCAAATTTCAAAGGTCGTGAGTGGGTAGGAAAATAAATCGAAATAGACAACCGTCTCAAGAATTGCGCGGGCTAACGGCTGGTTTGCCCGGTAGTAGAAGTCCGACATAATTACAAATCAATCTGACATGGACAAACTCATATCTGTAGGATAGCACATTTTAAAAGAACGGGGGTACAGCGCGCGTTTAGCGCGAAGTCGGACTTTCACTACCGGGTTTGAGAAAGACATATTGCTGCGCAATAGTTAAGAGATTTGTAATCAGCCAATAAAGAATAACTCCGCCCTGAAGCGATGCTCCGATAACAACAGTCATCACCGGCATGACATAAAGCATTTGTTTATTCATCATCCCCATCATTGATTCGTCCTTGCTGCCCGGAATATTTCCCTCCGGCTTGTGCCGTGAAAGCATCTTGGCCTGCCAAAATTGCGAAAGTCCGGCAAGTACCGCGATTGGAATGTTTACCTTTGCTAAATCTAGAAATCCAAACGCCACTGAATTTAATGTCCCGGGGTTATTTACAAAACCATAAAGCAAATCAAATCCGCCGTTTTCAAGTCCAATGCGCAGCGCTTGATACAGCGCGATAAAAATTGGCAGTTGAATCAAAAGCGGCAGGCAGGACGCCGCCGGATTAACTTTCTCCGCCTTATAAAGCTCCATGGTGGCTTTGGCTAAGCCCTGTTTGTCTCCTTTATATTTCTCCTTCAAGGCGCTAAGCTTGGGTTGGAGCTCTTGTAAAGCTTTTTGAGATTTAAGCGATTTCAAGGTAACCGGAAAAATTATTAAACGGACAATGATCGTCAGAAAAATAATGGCTAACCCAACATCGCCGACTAAATTATAAAGCGCA
>CAZBUQ010000007.1:6229-12794 GCA_964495135.1 uncultured Gammaproteobacteria bacterium | reverse complement strand
TTGGCCGTTCATCATTCGCGGTATATTAAACAGTTTGTTAAACAAAAAGCGCGTTGGTTTCACACTCTTCACGATCTGGGCGCCCTGCATCCGACCGGACTTAAGCTTTGGGGACGGGAAAAAAGTTTGTTTCAAAATAATCCGTTAGTCGCGCTCTATGCCTGGATTAACAAAAAACTACTGGGCGATCCGGACGTGATAATTTCTCCCTCACAATTTTTACTTGATGAGTATCGGAAACGGGGATTTTTTCCAAAATCGCGCATAGCGGTGGTGAGAAATCCGGTGATTTTTCAGAAGACAGAAAACAGAATACAGAAGACAGATTTTTGTCCTCCGTCCTCCGTCCTCCGTCCTCCGCGCTTTCTGTATATTGGTCAACTTGAGCCATATAAAGGTCTGCATTTATTGCTTGAGGCGTGGAAAGAATTTTCAGGAGCGCATAAAGACGCGGAATTGATTATTGCTGGAACCGGAAGTATGAAGGAAGAAGTGGAGCGCACAGCAAAAAGTTTGACGCGAATGCAATATGTGGGATTTGTGGCCCAGGATAAGCTGGATGCATTATTTTCCAAAGTTCACGCAATGATTTTACCCTCGCTTGCTTATGAGAATTCGCCCACTAGCATTGGTGAGGCGTTTGCGTATGGTTTGCCGGTAATTGCTTCGCGTATTGGTGGTATCCCGGAGTTGGTACAAGATGGCATAAACGGTGTTTTATTTGAACCGGGTAACTTTAAGGCCTTAGTGCTGGCCATGGAAAAAGTTACCAAAGAATGGAAGATACTGTGCGTTGGCGCGCAAAAAAGCGCGGAAAATTTTTATCCCGCGAGATATCTAGAGCAGACGGAAGCGTTGATAAAGAAGTTATAATTATGCGATTCTGGCAGGCGTTTATCGTTATAGCCATTGTGCTGTGGGGAGCGTTAGCTTTATATTTGCCGGTATCTTCTCCGCGAGCTATTTTTAACACTCCGGACGAAAATGCCAATTATTTCTTTGCGCGAAAATTTTCATTCAGTAATGGACTGCGAGTTTTTGAGCCACTCGCGGATAAATTAGATAATGCGATTCATCCTCGGGGAGTAAACATAATTGGGGATTTTCTGGTTCCGGAAAGTTTTCTGGGTCTGCCGATTTTATATGGCACGCTTTTCGAGTTAACTAAATGGGCGTGGCTACCGCTGGTGTTTACTTACGCGCTTACGATTTTTGCAATATACGCCCTGTATCAATTATTTTTACATTTTTTTGAACGGCGAATTGCGCGACTTTCGTTGCTGATTGTATTGACCCTTCCCGTATTGATGTATTGGACGGGCAGGCCGTATATGCACACGATTTTATTTTTGGATTTTTTGGTTTTGGGATGGTGGATGATGACGCGGGTAAGCACAAGATGGGATATCGTTGCCGGCATATTTTTGGGACTGACGTTAGCAATGAGAACATCAGAAGTGATCTGGGTCGGCGTGGGCACACTCGTACTACTTCTCCCCCTTAGGTCCGACGTTTCAGTCGGACTCCGCACCGTAGCGTCGGAGATAAAGGGGGGTGTATCGGCGCTGAAGATCGCCTTTGGCGCGGCATTGGTAATTGTGCCGCTGCTTTTTGTCAACCAAGATCTTTATGGAAATTTTTTTGGAACCGGTTACAGCGTGTCCGAGACGAATTTGGTGCTGGAAGATGGCGCGGTTCCACAACTGTCGCAATCCTCAATACTTAGGAATATTTTTTTACCGTTTGGATTTCACCCCATTGAAGCGATTTCACGTTTTGTTAAATACGCGTTTGGCGGAATGTGGTGGTATGTAGTGCCGATGGTGTTGGGAGTTTTTGTTGGAAATTGGAAATTAGAAATTAGAAATTATGCGACTAGGTATACTCTTGTATGGTTGTTTATTACTATTTATCTCATCTTCGTATATGGTTCTTTTCAGGCCGAAATTTTTGCCGATCCTTTACATCCTCTTGAAGCAACCATTGGAGCGCCGTACTTGCGCTACTGGCTGCCTATTTTTGTTTTCGGCGCTCCGATGGCGGCGCAATTTTTTCTGTGGCTTAAGGGTGCGAATTACGAATCAAACTCGAATTTACGAATCTCGAATTCGCAAATTCGTAGATTCGTAAAGAATTCGCTATGCGCACCCCTACTCGTTGGTGTCGTTGTGTTGTCGTTACGCGCTGTCGTCTGGCACGGTCCGGAATCCTGGCACGGCATTCAAGAGAACCTTTGGAATTTTGCGGAGGCGCGGGAGCGGGTGGAACGCGCCACGCCGGAGAGCGCGGTCTTCATTGTACCGCGCTGGGCCGATCGAATTTATTTTCCGGAACGGCGAGTTGTCGTTGATGTGGAAGGGAAAGATGTAGTACAGATTGTGCGTACGCTTCATGATGAGCAGGTGCCGGTGTTTTGGCACCGCGGTCGCGGTGAAATAAAACTTGAGCCGGAAATTTATGAGGCCGGATTTAAACTTGAGCGGCGCTTTGATCTTGATCCAAAAGGAAAGGTGTATGAAATTAAGAATTAAGAATTTAGAATTAAGAGTTTTGGGCATTGTTGTTGTTTATGCTGTACTCTTTCTGTGGCTTTTTGATCGACATTTTGCGCCGCGTGGAGTGTGGAGTGTGGAAATTCGTGCACCACGCACACAGACAAGATTAGTCAAAGGGCCAGTGCCGGACTATCGGGTGGATGTTGATGATACACAAGATGTCTGGCGTTTGAAAGAAACGCCGGTATATTTTGCTGTGGACGCGCCACGGAAATTTGATCAGGCCGAGATAGCAGTAGAGTTTCGCGGTGATGTGCCGATCATATTTGGAGGCGTGGTGAAGCGGCTGGATCCTTGGGTGGTTGAACAGCGCGTGTTATACCATAAGTATCTTGAAGAGCTTGCTTGGCCACGGGTTGAAGAAGAGGGGTACATATTGTGGCAGCGGGAGGCGCGGTATGGCAGCGTGAAGGAGTTTATGGATAATCCACCAGCGGTTGAGGAGGTGGCTACTGTGGATGTGTCCCAAGCCATGAAAACATTAAAGCATGAAAACATTAAAGCATTGGGATTCCGCTATGACGTCTCTCTTCGCGGGCCGCAAGATATTTATCTTTACACTGCCGATGAGGATATTGAAGTAAAATTTTTATTTCATGATGTGAATCGGCATGATGGGAAAGATGTAGTGGATGTGCAATTATCGCAGGCAGGCGAGGTAATCAAGCGTGAAACATTGGAAGATGATGGTATTGAGTGGGGCACCGGTGAGGCGAGTTCTCCGCGCGAGTTTACCATTTACCACACCCCACCACAGCCCGGAGTGTACCGTTTAACTGTGCGTACCACTGACGACATTTTTATCCGCCGCGTTGAAACCAGTCCGGGAAAAATGGTTTGGAAAAATACGCTGTATCTTGGAGATGAGGTTGGCTATCGCGAAGGTAGCGCGCGTCCGGTTACCGTTTATTCAAACGGGCAAGGATATGCGGTGCGCACACCGCATCCGGAAGGAGTGCAGAAGGTGGAATTTACAGAGGCTCAACCTCTGGGATTGATGTCCCAGGGGTTGAGCCTCGAGCTTGCCGAGCATAATAAGCAATACACAATACAAATGCCGCGCGAAATTGCCGGCAAGGTGTTAGCGATTCGAGTACCAAAACGCGATGCAGTACTTACCACGGAGGGATTTTTTGCCTTATCACAAGAGGCGTTTTTTCTTCCCGAGCCGATCTCGTATATGAGCGATCTTGATCTTGATCGGCTGGGAATCAATTATGTGCTGGCCAGTTATAAATTTGCAAAAAATCGTGGCCGTGATCTAAAAAATAATTCCGTGCGAGTTTCTACTTTTGATATCAATCCAATTTCCCCTTTACAATTTTTCGTAAGCGCTCCGCAAGGCATGGCGGGTGATTTTGAGCTTAAAGAGATACGTTTCAAATTGCAAAAGCCGCGATTGACCCCAGCCCGAATTTTTGGTAAAATACGTAAATTATGGGCAAAACCACGATAACCGATGAAGAGTTAAATCGCGATATTAAGCTCATGCCGTACGACCGGTTTGTTAAAGTATCGCTACTTTGGATGTTTCCTTTGCCCGTGCAACCGAATCATATCACGGTGGCCAGGATGCTTTTGTCGCCGTTAGTTTTTGTTTTATTATGGAAAGAGGAATATGCCCTAGGGCTGATCACCTTTCTTTTAGTGGCTTTGACTGACGCGATTGATGGGGCGATGGCCCGCACGCGCCGGCAAATCACTGTTTGGGGAACTTTGTACGATGGCGTGGCGGATAAGGTGTTGATTGGCGGAGTGGTTTTGATTTTAGTGCTTAAGCATTTAGGAATTTGGCTTGCGGGCGCTGTTGTGGGATTGGAAATTTTTACACTTTTGGGCGCGGCATGGTTTAAAGTAAAGGGTGTTATACATCCAGCCAACGTTTGGGGCAAAATAAAAATGAATTTGCAAGTTATCGGCGTGGCAGTTTTACTTATTGATTTGATTTGGAGTTTGCCGGTTGCCGGACAAGTTTCAGGATGGATATTTGTTGGTTCAGTAGCTTTTGGATTTATGAGTATTATTGGACATGCCGTCAAACTCTAGTATAAATGTTTTAGAGCCGCCGCTTGTAACCAGCGCTAAACCAAAGGCGGCCTCAATTTTATTTTACGTAACGGTTCTGCTCTACGGAGTAATACTTTTGTATTTGCCGACGCACTCCCCGCGCGATTTACAGAATTCTCCGGATGAAATGGCGGTAGCATTTTTCTCCGAAGGTTTTGCGCAAGACGGACATCTGGCACGGGGAGTTGACCGCGCCGGTTTGCCTTCATTAATTACACCGCGCAGTATGTTACGCGTCAACGATGCTTTTATACCGGTTGGATTTGTAAGCTTTCCGGTGCTGTTTGGCGGTTTTGTCGCGCTTTTAGGTTTTAAAGGCGCGCTCGCAATGCTCGCGATATTTTCCGCGCTTGGACTTTTGGCTTGGTATGGATTTTTACGTTCGATTTTTGGAACCAAGCTTGCCCTGCTTTCCGTAATGCTTACAGCGTTACACCCTTTTATACTTTATTGGGCCGCGCGTCCGCTTGTACCTAACGCTTGGTTTATGTCGTTTGTATTTTTCGCACTTTATTTTTTGTCGCGCGCGTTCAAAATAAGTACCGGAGCATTACCGCAAGGCGGCGTGCAGTTTGAAACTCCGCTTGCGCAAGAACCCAAAAAAGGACGCATTTTGTACGCCGTGCTTTCCGGAATTACTTTGGGTTTAGCGCTATCATTGCGCCCACAAGAAGGTATTTGGTTGGTTATAGTTCCACTCTACATTTTATTTATCCCGCGGCTGCGTAAACGCATTTCTTTGCTGGTTTTTATTGTTTTTGCGACACTGCCCGTCTTCGGACTTTTGCTTTTGCAGCGTAGTCTTTATGGATCGGCCTGGCGCACCGGATATCATTTAACGCCATTTGATGCGGATATATTGAGTACCCTGAAAAATTTAATTATTCCCTTTGGAATAAATTTTGAACGCATTGGCGCAGTCATTTTTAACTACTGGTTCGCGTTGCAAAACTGGTTGATGGCCTTGACTCTTTTAGGCATTATTTTTGTGGTTCTGCGGCAAGACGGACGGCTGCTTAAACGTTTGCGTTTGTGGGCAGGTGGCGGATTAGTTATCGCTTTGTGGCTTTTAGTTTTTTATGGCAGCTTTAATGTGCGTGATCGCGTGGATATGCTGCCCTCTATTGGTACCTCTTTTACGCGTTACTTTTTGCCGTTTTATAGTATTCTCACACCGCTTGTGGCGTACGCGCTTTTTAGATTGCGCGCGCGCTTTGGGAAAATGCTTACTGCGTTTATTGTTCCGCTTATGGCCGTGCTAGTTTTGCGCATGGTATTTTGGGGAACAGATGAGAGCCTGGTAAAAATTCCAAAAGTCTTGGCTGAAAACAAAATTCTGCAGGCGCGCCTGCTGGAAGTTTTACCGGAAAACGCGGTGGTGCTCACCGATCGGTCGGATAAAATTCTTTTCCCTTATCGGGAGACGGTTGGCGGATTTCGCAGTTTCAGCCAGCCGGATTTCGAAGAGTTGTATGGATATAATTTATATTATGAGACCATTGCTGATGAAGAGGTGGTAAAGTTTGAAAATGAAAATTTCTGGCAACCCCATGGACTAGAAGCGGTTTTACCGGTAGACTTGGGAGACCGGCATACGTTGTATAAATTAGAGAGAATATAAGATAGAAAATTATGTCAAAAGTATTTTCCACCCTCTTTCTTATCTCGCTTTTAGCTTATTTTGTGTTTGCCACCATTGAGGAGTTTATTGAAGGTTTTGTTTCCAGTTATTTTAATGTTCATTTATTACTAGTCCCGGTTTTAATTTTCCTAATTTTGATGCTTAGCCGGGAACGTAACGGCCTCAAAGCCCAGGAAAGCAGAGATCCACGGGGGAGCATCCTCTTGATTATTGGAGCAGCTTTTGCTACACTAATTTTGCTTGGCTTGGGAGCAAAAGAGTTACCGTTACTTTGGAGAATCTTAGTTGCGGTGTATGGCGC
>CAZBUQ010000007.1:0-6129 GCA_964495135.1 uncultured Gammaproteobacteria bacterium | reverse complement strand
GAGCAAGTCGTGGCGTTTTTGGATATTCATCCGGTGCGTCCGGGACACACACTGGTTGTGCCGAAGACGCACTGCGATGATCTGTTGGATTGTGATGCAAAAGTTGGAGCGCGAATGATAGAGGCGGCGCAGAAAGTAGGCAGGGCGGTAATTAAAGGGACTGGCGCGGAGGGCGTGAATTTTGGCATAAACAACGGCGCGGCCGCGGGACAGATTATTTTTCACCTGCATATGCATATCATTCCGCGCAACGTTGGTGATGGATTGAAATCGTGGGAACAGCAAGAGTATAGGGAAGGAGAAATGGAAAGCATTGCGGAGGCAATACGCGTGACAATTCGTGATATTATCAAAGCTTAACCTTATGCCCAGACGCGGAGACGACCGAGATGGCCGAACCTTTTCCGGGGAGGTGGCCGCGGAAATGTTAAAGCGCGGCGAAGTTAGAATTGACGCGGATTTGCTTAATGCTTGGACCGCGCTTAATTTGGTATTACAAAATCCGGATGGCAATTTTTGGGACGATCTTGGGCCCGTGCGTAAGTTTGAGGATCAAGTCCGCGGCGGCGGATACGCGGCGGAGGAGGCCGAGAGAATTATTGACGGTACGAATCCGGACATAGTTGGCAAATATAATAAGCTAGTGGAGGAATTTAACGCGGATTTGGAGCGTTTAAAGCGCGAAAAAGACGCGGCCGCGGCGCGGGATTTTTATAACCGCGCCATGAAATTGATTCGCGGCGGTAAATAGTAAGTAATTTCAAAAAATTGTACTTGGATTGTGCATGAATATGGATTTATCTATTGTGATTGTTAGTTGGAATGTGGAGGAAAAATTGAAGGAGTGTTTGAGATCGATCGAGGACACGCTCGCGGCTCCTCGTGACCAGGCCACGGCGGAAAGTGGCCTGGTCACTCCCGCCGCTTTTTCCTATGAGGTTTTTGTCGTGGATAATGCTTCCAAAGATGGGACAGTGCAAATGGTGGAGCAAGAATTTCCATGGGTGCATGTAATAGCGAATGATTTTAATGCCGGGTTTGCCAAGGCGAATAATCAGGCGATTCGTCTATCGCAAGGGCGGTATGTACTTTTATTAAATCCGGATATGCGACTCTTTCAGGGAACACTTGAGGGAATGGTGAAATTTATGGATGAAGAGCGTAATGCACGGGTAGGGGTGGCGGGGTGTTGGTTGGTGGACGAACAGGGAAACACCGTCCCGCAGGTGCGGCGATTTCCTACAATCAAAGATCAGCTGGCAATTATGCTCAAAGTTCCGCATCTTTTTCCGCGGGTGCTTGATTCATACATGATGCAAGATTTTGATTATTCCAAAGAAGCGCGGATAGATTCAATTCGCGGTTCTTTTTTTATGATTCGCCGCGAGACGCTTGATAAAATTGGGCTGTTGGATGAAGGATTTTTTATTTGGTTTGAAGAAGTTGATTTTTGCAAACGGGTACTTGATGCCTGCTTTGATGTGGCTTACACGCCTACAGTCAAGGCCGTGGATTATGTGGGGCAGAGTTTTAAGCAGATGAAACTCTACCCGAAGCAGAAAATGTTTACCCGCTCTATGATTTATTATTTTAAAAAACACCGGCCTTGGTGGGAAGCGGAATTACTGGATTGGTTGCGTCCGGTTGCGCTTAGCGCAGTTTGGCTTGGTGATCTAGTGAGAAGCAAGATAAGGATTAAGCAAGATAAGGATTAAGCTATGCCGCGGCTCTCCGTACATCTTGTCGCTTGGAATGGAGCAAAGTATATTCCGTATCTTTTTGAGTCATTACGAGCGCAAACCTACAAGGATTGGGAGTTACTTGCGATTGATAATAATTCTCAAAAAGACAATACAGCGGTGTTGATCGAGCAGGAGTTAAAAAATTTTCCGGTACCGGCACGTTTGATTCGCAATAAGGAAAATAATGGCTTTGCCGGAGGACATAATCAGGCCATTCGGTTCACAGTCGACAGTTCACAGTCGACAGTATATTTTCAATTGTTGAATCAAGACATGTACCTGGCGCCGAATTATTTTGAGCGTGTAGTGGCAATGATGGACGCGCATTTGGAAGCTGGGGCAGGACAGGGGATACTGCTTCGCTGGCGCTTCGCAGAAATCCGAAATCCGAAATCCGAAATCCGAAACAATTTGAGTGATGTGGTTGATACGATGGGACTTAAGGTGGTGAGGAATCGGCGGGTGGTTGATTGGTGTACTGGTAAACGAATTAGAGAATTAGAGACTAGCGAATTAGATACAAGCAATACTAATGCGCCAATTCGCCAATTCGCTAGTCCGCTCGAGGTCTTTGGCGTATCCGGCGCCCTACCAATTTATCGCCGCAAAGCAGTTGAAGATGTGGCATTTGAAGGGCCAACCCGCCCAACTTTTGCTATTAGCAAAAGTTCAGTCGGGCAAGTGTTTGACGAAGATTTTTTTAGCTACAAAGAAGATGTGGATTTGGCATTTCGTCTGCGAAGTGCAGGATGGAAAGCGTATGTGGAACCTGCTGCGCGCGCATGGCACGATCGCACTGCCGCCGGACCGCGAGAAATGTCCGATCAAGCCGCGCTTAAAAATCGTAAGGGGCGGCCGGATTATGTGAATCGCTATTCTTACAGAAATCACCTGATTGTCTTGCTAAAAAACGAACATCGTGCTAATTTTATGCATGATTGGCCCTGGATTGTGCTCTATGAATTGAAGAAGTTGGTGTATCTACTTTTCACGGATTGGAAAACGCTCAAGGGTCTTGGTGAAGTGCGGGGGCTGTGGAAGCGTACTATGGAGAAGCGGCGGTTTATTATGAGGCATTATAAGATAAAACCATCAGAAATGCGTAAATGGTATGTTTGATGTTGTAACTGTTACGGTCAATTTTAAAATGAAAGATAAAATTCTGGCGATGTTAAGGTCGATTTTTCGAGATGTTCAAGGCACAAATTTGAAGGTGCAGCCGGTTGTTGTGGATAATGCCTCGGGAGACGGGATTGAGGAGACGCTTAAAAAAGAGTTTGGCGATCGGGTAGTATTTCTTGACGCAGGAGGAAACATTGGATTTGGAAAAGGAAACAATCTTGGACTTAAGAAATTTGAGGCCAAATACTATTTTATTGCTAATCCCGATCTAGTATTTTTAGAAAACCTGCCTGCGCAGGCAGGTCAACAGCGCACGCTAGAGCGGCTTTATCAGTTTATGGAAGAGCATCAAAAAGTAGGTATGGTGGCGCCGCGGTTGCAATTACCAAATGGTGAAATCCAGCCTTCTTGCATGCGTTTTCCGCGTTTTCTGGATCAACCAATTCATCGCCTGGGTTTGCATAAAAAATACGACTGGGCGCGCAAACGCGTGGAGCATCTGCACATGAAGGATTTTGACCATAGCAAAACGGCACCGATTGATTGGGCAACCGGCGCGGCGCTGTTTGTGCGCGGCGAGTGGGCAAAGGCAGTAGGATTTTTTGATGAACGATATTTTATGTATTTTGAAGACACTGATCTTTGTCGTACATTTTGGTCCCGTGGCTGGCCGGTATACTATAAGGGGGATGTAGTGATTCAACACGGCCACGAACGCGCCTCTGCCAAAGTGCCCGGGCTTAAGTCAGTGCTTTTAAATCCTTTGACGCGTGTGCATATAAAAAGTTTACTGCAATATGCCATCAAATGGCGTGGGCAACGCGTATGACCCCAAAAATCGGCATTATTTTAATAAACTACAAAACCTACGCCAAGCGGTTCCTTGAGGATTGTCGGGATAGCATGCGGAAGTTGGATTATCCGCGCGAAAAATTTGTTGTGTACATTGTTGACAATGCGACAACCCCCGAAACAGAAAGCTATTTGAAAGAAGTGTATCCGGAAGCAGTGATATTGCCAAACAAGGAAAATTCCGGCTGGGGCGGGGGTAATAATCTTGGGATTGAACGCGCGTGGAAAGATGGGTGCCAAGATGTAGTGCTTTCCAATATGGATGTGATTGTTGAGAAAGAGTGGTTGAAAGAGTTAGTGGAGGCGGCGTATTCGGGCGGGGAGCATGGTGATTCGTCTCTTAGAGACGAAAACAAACCCATCGGCATTGTGCAGTCAAAGCTTCTTCTGCATCCGGTGGGACCGGACGGCGTGGTACGGATAAACTCAATCGGCAATCAATTGCATTTTCTTGGGTTTGGGTTTGCGGGTGGCAATGGCCAACCGGAAACAAATTTCAAATTTCAAATTTCAAATTTCAAATTGCCCGATATTCCCTACGCCTCTGGCGCATCAATGTATGTAAAACGCGAGGTGTTTGATAAAGTTGGTCTTTTTAATCCGGATTTTTTTATGTATCACGACGATATTGAATTGTGTTTGAAAGCAAAACTCGCCGGTTATCAGGTGGTGCTTGCGCCGAAATCAGTGATGTGGCACAAGTATGAGTTTGGAAGATCAATTTTGCAAGTGTATTATATGGAGCGCAACCGTTTGATCACCATGTTGCAGTTTTATAAACTGCCCACCTTATTACTTGTTGCCCCGGCATTTATTGTGATGGAGCTCGGACTTTTAGGCGCCTCCATCGCGGGGAAGTATGCTAAACCCAAAGTCCGCGGATGGGGGTATTTTCTAAAACCCTCTTCATGGAAAAAACTCCTTGTGGAGCGGCGGAAAATTCAAGCCTTACGCACCATGTCTGATCGTGAACTTATGCATGATTGGAAAGGTATGGTTCTGCATCAGGAAATTATGAATCCGGTACTTAAATATATTGCCAATCCCATGATGGCCGCGTATTGGGGGGTTGCCAAGAGATTGATGTTCTGGTAATATAATCCACGAATGGCAACGAACGGTGAAACGAATTGCGACGAATTCGTTGGTATTAATCTGTGATTCGTCGGTATTCGTGGATTATATATGCGTAAAGCACTTTTAGCGGCTGGCGGGCGAGCGACACGCCTGCGGCCAATCACCCATACTTTAAATAAGCATTTGATTCCCTTGGCCAACAAGCCAATGCTTTTTTATGGTATTGAAACACTGGTCAAAGTCGGAATAAAGGAAATTTTTGTGAATGTTAATCCCGGTGAAACGGAATTACAAAAATATGTGGGTGATGGCAGTCGCTGGGGTATAAGCATTAAATATGTTGAACAGGAAGGCGGACCATTAGGCCTGGCGCATATTGTAAAAAATGCGGAAAAGTATATTGGCAACGAGCCATTTATTTTTTATCTTGGTGACAATGTGATCCTTGATAGTATCGCGCATATGGTGGAAAAGTTTGAGCGTGATGGCATGGATATGTCTCTGGCCTTTGCGCACATTTCCAATCCGCAGCAATTTGGGGTTGCGGAAATTGCGGATGGAAAACTTGTGCGTGTGGTGGAGAAGCCGCAAAATCCGCCGAGCGATCTTGCCCAAACGGGGATCTATCTGTACAGTCCGAAAATTTTTGAGGCAGTTAAGGAAATCAAACCTTCTGCGCGAGGGGAGTATGAAATTTCAGATGCAAATACTCTGATGATTCAAAAAGGATATAAGGTTGATTGGGTTGAAGTGCCTGGTTGGTGGAAAGATACGGGGAAGCCGGAAGATTTACTGGAAGGGAATCAATTTATTATGTCCCACTTTAAGTTTGAGGATAATCGCAACGGCGCGAAAATTGGGGAGCGCGTGGTGATTCAGGGCAAAATACAGATCGGTGAGGGAACACAGCTCGAGGAAAACGTACTGGTGCGCGGCCCGGTAATTATCGGAAATAATTGCATTATCAAAAACAGCTATATCGGGCCGTATACCGCGATAGGCAATGAAGTAGAAATCTACAACAGCGAGATTGAGAATTCAATCGTATTTGAGGCCGCTGATATTAATGCCTCAACGCGCATTGTGGATAGCATTATTGGATATAATGCAACGGTAAACTCTGCGCACGCAACTTTGCCATTGGGCCACAAACTGATTATTGGCGATCACACGGTAGTGGAGATCTAGAAAAGTATAAGCTCAAAGAGGCCTTCCTTGTCCTCGCGTTTTCCGGAGATGAAAAGTTTTGAGCCGTCGCCTGACAGGGCGGCGGTTTTAATTTGTTCAAAGGCGGCTAAATCCCAACGGTTTTGTTGATCGCGTAAATCTAACTCCA
>CAZBUQ010000006.1:11363-13261 GCA_964495135.1 uncultured Gammaproteobacteria bacterium | reverse complement strand
CAGTTGCCTCCGGCTTTTTGGGCGCGCTCATATAATTGTTCAACAATGTAACTGGGAGAATTTTTTGCGCGCAAGTCATTGCCAACCGCAACCATATGGTCCCGATTTACCGGTAGGCCGCGACGTTCAATCTCTTCGGTAATATAGGCGCGCACTGAATAGTGTTTAAAACCTTTTTTCCCCAAGTGTTCAACGATGGTGCCCTTTCCGGCCCCGAGCGTTCCGGTAATGCCAATGATGATGGGCAACAAGCCCGTAATGTTTGTTGGCATGAATTTTACGGTTTTGAAGTTTGTACTTTAACATCTCCTTCTTTGGCAACGGTTGTCTCAATCGCTTCGTTAAACATTGTTTTAAGCGCTTCGTTCCATTGCCAGTTTTCTTTGTACATGTCAACTTGTACGCCGGCTTCTTTTAGATATTCAACCGCTTTTTCTCCGCGATAGAGCTTTCCCACAACCACTCGTTTTATACCGGCGGCGACTACATATTTGGAGCAGTGCATGCAAGGATTGTATTTTGTGTACATGGTTGCGCCTTCGGTACTTGCGCCAGGGATTGTCGCGGCCTGCAAAATAGCGTTATGTTCGCCGTGAATGGTGCGGATGCAATGTCCTTCTTCAAGCAAGTGCCCCACATCATCACAGTGCTTCAGTCCTGGCGGAGAGCCATTATATCCGCTTGAGATAATGCGTTTTTGTTTTACCAGTACCGCGCCGGCATGCAACCGATCACAGGTTCCGCGCATCGCTACAATGCGCGCGATTGACATAAAGTAATCATCCCAGTCCGGGCGATGGCATTTTTGCTCGTCGGGCATAAAATAGATTTTTTATACGCTTACTTTGATAGCCGGTCCCATGGTCGAGGTTACCGTACAGCTTTGGATAAAAATACCTTTGGAAGAAGAGGGCTTGGCTCGGCGTAGTGCGTCTAAGAAAACTTTGAAATTTTCAGCAAGCTTGTTGTCCTCAAAAGAAATTTTGCCAATTGCCACATGTACATTGCCGGTGTCGTCGTTTTTGAAAGTAACCTTTCCTTTTTTGAGCTCCGCGATGGTTTTTTTAACGTCCGTGGTAACCGTCTCGGACTTTGGATTGGGCATGAGCCCTTTTGGACCTAAAATTTTGGCAATCTTCGCTAACTTTGGCATCATCGGGGGCGTGGCAATCGCGATTTCAAAATCAAATTTTCCGCTGGCCGCAATCTCATCAATTAAGCGTTCGCTACCAACAATATCGGCGCCCGCCTCCTCGGCTACTTTTTCGCTTCCGGCATCCACAAAAGCCGCAATCTTTTTCGTTTTACCCGTGCCATGGGGAAAATTTATTGTTCCCCGCGCTTGCTGGTCACTTTTTGCCGGGTCAATACCTAAATGGCAATGTACCTCCACAGTCGCGTCAAATTTTGCGGTGTTGATTTTTTTAATCAAAGCCAGAGCTTCCTCCGGAGTATAAAGTTTAGTGGCTTCGACTAATTTTGTTGCCTGCGCGTATTTAGTTCCGTGTGCCATAGTAGTATTAATTAGTAATTTCCAGACCCATTTGTCTGGCGGTTCCCTCGATAGTGCGCATTGCGGAGTCCAGATTTTTAGTGTTTAGATCCGGCATTTTGCGCTCCGCAATTTCGCGAATTTGCGCGCGAGTTACTTTACCAACTTTTTCCGTTAAAGGTTTTCCTGAACCTTTTTGCAGTCCAGCCGCTTTTTTAAGCAGTTCCGCGGCCGGTGGAGTCTTAGTCTTGAAAGTATAGGTCCGATCCTCAAACACCGTAATTTCAACCGGAATAACATCATCACCCATTTTCTGCGTGGCCGCGTTGAATTTCTGGCAAAATTCCGCGATATTTAAACCATGCTGACCCAAGGCAGGGCCGACCGGAGGCGCCGGATTAGCTTT
>CAZBUQ010000006.1:3590-11263 GCA_964495135.1 uncultured Gammaproteobacteria bacterium | reverse complement strand
TATTTAAACCATGCTGACCCAAGGCAGGGCCGACCGGAGGCGCCGGATTAGCTTTTCCGGCTGGTATCTGAAGTTTAATTACTGTCTTGATTTTTTTCGCCATAACAATTGAGGGGTTAGGGTTTAGCCATTAGCCACTAGGATTTCCAATAACTATTGGCTATACCCTAATGGCTAGTGGCTCGCTAGATTTTTTTAATCTGTAAGAAGTCTAATTCGACCGGGGTTTCGCGTCCAAACATGGAAACCGCAACTTTGATTTTTCCACGCGCTTCATCAACTTGGGAAACTTTACCTTCAAAACCTTTAAACGGTCCATCCACAATTTGCACCGGCTGACCTAAAGTTACGTCAATCGTGTAGGTTGGCTCTTCAATTTGCATGCGCTTCATGAGCGACTTTACTTCTTCATCAGCGATTGGAGTAGGAGTAGTACCCGAGCCCACAAAGCCCGTGACATTGGGAGTATTGCGCACGACGTACCACGAATCATCAGTTACCACCATATCAACCAGTACATATCCCGGAAAGATTTTTTCCTCCACAATTTTTCGCTTACCACTTTTGATTTTTATTTTTTTTTCGGTTGGAACCAAGACGCTAAAAATTTTATCTTCCATGCCCATGGATTCCACGCGTTGCTTGAGATTGGTCATGACATTTTCCTCGTATCCGGAATAGGTATGTATTGCGTACCAGCGGCGTCCCAAATCTAAAGTTTGTTTTGGCATAGTTTAACCAAGGATTTGTTCAAGTCCGAGCGTTAGCAGATAATCAACTACCGCGAAAAATACCGCTACCGTCAGACTGATTAGGATTACCCCCAAGGTATAGTTGGTGGCCTCCTTTTTTGATGGCCAAACCACCTTTTTCATTTCCTGGCGGGTTTCTTTGAAATAATTGGTTAATTTCATAAATTTTGGTTCTAAAAAAGCCCTGTTCCGGGCAGTGGAGATAGTGTATAATAAAGCATATTTTATGTCAAGTAATCCTATACACAGTGGTGAAATATACTTAATTGTTGATCGCGTGCGCAGCCTACATAATGTTGGCTCGTTTTTTCGCACGGCTGACGCGTTTGGGGTGAGCAAAATTTATTTGTGTGGATACACCGGTACGCCGCCACGGGAAGAAATTTCCAAAGTTGCGCTTGGCGCGGAAAAAACCATGCCGTGGAAAAAATGCGGACAGACTTGGAAAGTCGTGGAAGAACTTAAAAAGCAAGGCGTATACGTGGTGGCGTTGGAGCAAACCAAACGTTCTGCCCCCATTAATAAATGGAAGCCGCGTTTTCCCGTGGCGATAGTGGTTGGCAACGAAGTCAACGGGGTTTCACCGGGTGTACTGGCGCGCTGTGACGCCATCGTGCACATCCCCATGCTTGGCCAAAAAGAATCACTCAATGTTTCGGTGGCGACCGGGGTGGCGCTGTATGTGTTGAGATATCGCCAATAACGCGCGAACCGTTCGAGATCAGAGGTAGGCCGGAGCTCGGCGAGGCCAAGTGGACCATCGACTACTGTGGCACCAACCCGAACATCGTGAAGGAGAACCTCGCCAAGGACAGGCGGTTCCTCGCGATGAAGGTCAAGGCCGAGGACATCGTCATCAAGGAGGTCAAGCGCACCTGATCAACCGGCCGTGCCCGCAACAACGCCTGCCTAGTAGGGAGGATTTCGCTAGCGAGCCCCGATGTAAAATCGGGGTAGACTCCGCGAGCGATTTTGGTCAACGTTTCCGCACATCTGAAGTTTGACTTATTTTCCCGCTTGATCAAAATCGCTTTGTTGCAATTTCGATTGACGCAAAATAGACCGAAAAGTTCCGTAGCGTATCTCTTTGCCATGGATTGGAACGATGGCAGTAAGAGTAGGGTTTCCTCCTTTGCGATACTTTGCGTGTGAGCCGGTTTGGGAAACAAAAAAGAAGCCCTTTTCCTCAAGGACTTTTATAACGAGTCGCAGTGGATAGGGCTTAGGCATGTTGGAGAGTAACCGAGGCAAGAATCGGATTTTTTACCTCTGATTTTTCAGGCACTGGAATATCCTCAAAGTATAACTCTAATGCATCTTGTAACATCTCAAGGGCTTCTTTTTTGGTTTTTCCAAAACTAGAAACATCCACCTCTAAACATTGAGAGATATAGTATTTACCTTCTTTCCACACAACAGATTTGAGGTCTATTTTGCGCATATGGTTTAAAGTTAACTGTTACGATTCTATTGTATCCCAAATGGAAAATAAGTCAAATTTGCGCGATCCGCCCCAGACGGAGAGCCAGATGTGCCGTGTTCTGCGATGTTCATCAGCAATTTTCCTCTTATAAAGGACTGGACTATATTTAATTCAAAATACTTTTTTTGCACATCCAACGGAAGATGTCGGAAATCTCCAATAGTGTGGCGGCAGTTTTGGCACCCACATTCACAGGAAAGGGTCCAATTATCCTCGTCCATAGTTGTCGAGTAATCATAAAAAATTTCTTGGCCTGGCAAAATATCTTTAAGAGCCACAAGAAATCGATCATTTTTGATTCCAGTATTCGGCGAACACGAATGATTTACCAAAACGCCAGGCTCTTGAATATCAATATATTTTGTTGATTCTATTTGAAGCGGACAGCTCATTTTGTCCATTGGTTTTTGCAAGGCTTGTTCAGAAGAGATAATTGGACCCGTAAATTCGAGTATCTGCTCATCTTTGTTTATGGGCTTTACTGCGAATACTCCTCTGCCAAAACTGCCGCTTTCCTTAATTTCAAATTTTTCCGACATCGTTTTCATGGTTAAAATTGCTGATGAATTTCGCCTAACGGGCGGCGCGTATGCGATCGTCCCGCCTCGCCAAACATCCTCGCGTTTGGCGTAAACGGCGGGATGTCGCATACGCGCAGTTGGCCGATGTCGCGAGCGGAAGCGAGCGGCATTGGACAGCTGCGCGGGACGCGCCGCCCGTTTGCCAAAATGCGATGTTCCGCGAAGCGGAATTTCGCAAGCGAGCGCAGCGAGCGATTTTGGCAAACGTTCGCGTGTATCTGAAGTTTTGGCCTTTTTCGCCTTGTGCATAAGTGGGGACTTGACAGGAATGAAGAATATGATATGATAGTGGTGAAAAAGGCTTTCGGCCGTGGTTTCCATACCACACTTAGCGGAAGGTCTTTTTCATTTTTTAATAGAAAATTGGACCTTCAGCTGGAAATACCGAAATCAAAAATTTCTGCTTCTTCTTTAAATTTTCCTTGATTTGTACACAAAAAAGTTCGTTTTCAGCCGAAGCGCCATAAAATCGATAGAGCACTTCATTAGGCGCGTTCGGATTTTTTGTAATGTTGGGGTTGTAACGAGAATTTTTAATAAGTTCCAACGCGCAACCATAGTATCTCAGCCGCCGCACCCGATCTCGCCAGTTTGATTTTTCAAACAAATGATGCCAGAATAAATCAAGGAAAATTTTTTCTTTGTCAAAGAATGCCGATCGTAAATAGGTCCGACGCTTTGAACTCTTTTTGATTTCGGTATAGAGGCCGAAAGCCTTTCGGTGGACTTCATGGAAATCTGAACCGGAGAGTTTGCCGACCTTGGTTTTGTAGACCTGCATAGTCCGGATATTGTATCACGAAAGCAGGCAAAGGAAAAGGCCAAAATTTGCGCGAGCTCTTTTATGAAAGAGCGAGTCAGATACGCGCGGTTATACGTTGTAGCGAAAAGCAACGACCGTCTCCAAAGGCGGTCGTTATATTTTTGGTAATTTGAGTTTAAATCCATTCGTAACCTTCTGGAAAGGTTATCGTATAATGATCTTGGTCTACCTTGGTAATTTTTAACACATCCTCAGCACCTGTGGTCCATTCAAAACTTTCACCCACTTTTAATTTACTCATCTGTTCTTCAATCCAAGCTAATTGTTGGTTATCAGAGCCCGGTTCATGCGCAACACGGGAAGATATCTCCCACATTTTTAATGGTTTGGTAGGATTATTTTTTTCTGGTTGTGGTACCATTAATCCTTCTTTTGTCTCTGACATAATGTGTTTGTTAGGTGTTGATTAAATCAAGTTACGCTCGACCCGTATAAGCAAATTACCAAAAATATCAAAAATGTGCAAGTATTTTTGGCTTTTCGCTATTACGCCTAACGGGCGGCGCGTATGCGATCGTCCCGCCTCGCCAAACATCCTCGCGTTTGGCGTAAACGGCGGGATGTCGCATACGCGCAGTTGGCCGATGTCGCGAGCGGAAGCGAGCGGCATTGGACAGCTGCGCGGGACGCGCCGCCCGTTTGCCAAAATGCGAAGTTCCGCGCAGCGGAATTTCGCAAGCGAGCGCAGCGAGCGATTTTGGCAAACTACTGATAAACGAACTTGTGGTGTTTTTGGCTTAAATACAGTATAATATAGCAATAAACTTTTGTCCATAACGCGGTATGGATCGAAATCCACCATTTCCCAGTCAAGACCCAATGGCTCGACTTCGCCAGGAGATGCGGTTGCGTAAATTTAGCCAAAAAACCATCAAAAGCTACTTGCTTTATATTGAGGCGTGTTTGCGGTTTGTGCGGAAAAGCCCGCGCGAGGTAGATGGCGCGGATGTGCGTAATTATCTTGATAATCTTGCGACCACGGGCAAATCGGCTTCAACGCTCAATACTGCGTACAGTGCCCTGCAATTCTATTTTGGGAAAATTCTTTGCCGCAAATTTTTCGTGCATATTCCTCGCGCGAAAAAGCCGCATACACTTCCCGAGGTACTTTCCAAAGAAGAAGTCCGACGGATGATTGATTGCGTGGAAAACCAAAAGCATAAGTGTATGATCCAAATACTCTATGGCACAGGAGTGCGGGTAGGGGAGTTGGTTCGGTTGCGGATGAGGGACATTGATTTTGATCGCAATTGCATCCGAGTAGTGCAAGGAAAAGGCGCAAAGGATCGTATGGCGCTTTTGCCAAAGAGCATTCGTGAGCTTCTTGAAAAACAAAGGAGTGTAAAACAACCGCTTGATTTTTTGTTTACGAGTTACAATGGTGGACGACTGACGGAGGCAACCGTGCAGAAAGTGGTTCGGAGTGCGGCGCAACTCGCGAAGATCCAGAAAGAAGTAACGCCGCACACCTTACGTCACAGTTTTGCCACACATTTGCTGGAGAGTGGGACGGATATCCGGTATATTCAGGAATTACTTGGTCATGCAAAGTTGGCGACGACGCAGATTTATACAAGAGTAAGCTCACAAAGTTTAGGGGCAATTAAAAGTCCGTTGGACTGACATTAAGAATTGTGGTAGTATTGCACTACCAATATGTTCAAACGGCTTAAACGGGAAGATCATGACGAGATTGCGTTTCGGGTACTTTTAGGATTTTTGTTGGCGTTCATTCCGATGCGCGTGTACCTTGGATTAGAGTACGCCGGGTTTTTGCCTAACCCCTCGATTATTATCGGGGATTTACATATTCATCATTTTGTTTTTGGTATAACCGTACTTGCCATTGCCGGATATGCCTCGCTGGTTGCGCCATATTTTCGGCGCAAAATTGCCTGGCTCTATGGAATTGGGCTGGCGCTGGCCTTTGATGAGTTTAGTATCTGGCTGCACCTGAACGATTATTATTGGACGCGCACGAGCATTACCGCCATGGTCTTAATTGTTGGACTATTGTTCAATGGGATATATTTTAAACGTTTTTGGTTGCGTTTTTGGTATCACACCCGCTACATCAATCCGATATACCCTTTCGCAAGAAAAGTACGCAATTACCTGAAAGTGGCGCGCGTCAAAGCGTTGGCAAAGTTTGAGGAACGTATAACTTCGCATATCAAATAATAATTATTTCAAACCATGCAGACTAATTTTTCCTTTAAAAATCTGGATGAGCGCGAAAAAGGTTTTGTTCAAAAGTATTTTTCAACTGATCCAAAACTTGGAAAAATCCAAAGCGTAGTCAATCGGCTTAACGCGGATGAGGCGCTTGAGGTGCGCGTGGAAAAGTTTGCGAAAAAAAGCGCGTACAAAGTCTCGCTGATTTTAGGCAAGCCGTTGAATTTGTTGGTTTCCGAAGATGATCATACTTTGCAAGAGGCCTTGGATTTATCCAAGGATAAGCTACTTGAGCGTCTGAAAAAAGTGTGGGCCAAAAAGAAATACGATATTGGCGGAAGAAATTAGAATACTTAGAAATTAAATTTTGTTATGGCTTGGGATGTTTATTTATTTAACTTCGTAAATAGTTTTGCCGGACGCTTTGGCGCCTTCGACGCGCTGGGAGTTTTCGGAGCGGTATTTTTGTTGCCGCTTTTAGGTTTTTTGCTGTTGCCGGCAGCGTTTACGATTAAGCGTATTAAAGAGGCGCATTGGTATGAAATGCCGTTACATGCCTTACTTGCGGCGCTCTTAGCTTATGCCGCGCGTTCTGGTTTGGGCGCGCTGGTTGGCCGCGCGCGTCCATTCGTGGCGCTCCCCGATACGCAACTATTAATTCCAATGGACCATCTTTATGATTCTTTTCCGTCCGGGCATGCCGCGCTTTCTTTCGCGCTGGCCTATATTGTTTTCAAACACGATCGCGATTGGGGAATCGCGTTTTTTATTTTGGCCGCAGTTGTGGCGGTCAGTCGCGTATTTGTTGGAGTGCATTTTCCGGTTGATGTGCTTTTCGGCGCGGTAGTTGGAATTTTGGCCGGGTGGATAGTTCAGCGTTTTGAAAAAGCAGAATGGCGAAAGATTGAACGAGCTTTAAAAGTGCGGTGACATATGTTGTATCCCATAATCATGGCCGGTGGCGTAGGCACGCGCCTTTGGCCAATTTCACGCAAAAGCAAACCCAAGCAAGTTTATCCTTTAATTGATGAGGAGACTTTGCTTCAGAAAACTTGGAAACGCTTACGCAGCGGTTTTTCCGCGCGCAGTATTTTTGTCTCCACCAATGCCTCGTTGCAGAATGAAGTGCTGCGGCAGTTATTCGACTTAAAAAAGGAAAATTTGGTTTTGGAACCTGCCCGCCGCGGGACAGCGCCGGCGCTTGGGCTTGCGCTTTTAGAATTAGCCAAGCGTGACCCTAAAGGAACGTTTGTGTTTGTCAATGCCGACAATTTTGTACGCAAAGATGAGGAATTTTTGCGACTCCTGCGCGTGGCCGAGCGAGTAATCAAACAAAAGCCCGAGCACACCTTGCTTATTGGGGTCAATCCAACTTATCCGGAAGTGGGTTATGGTTATATAAAAATGGGCGCGTCGGTTTTGGAGTTAGGTCGGGATAACGTGTTTTCAGTTGCGCGTTTTGTGGAAAAGCCGGATCTCAAAACTGCCCGGCAATTCTTACGACGTCGGGCACATCTTTGGAACCCAACCCTGATTGTCGCCCGCGTCGATCATTTTTTGGGATTGTATAAAAAGCATTTGCCGAAAATGTGGAGACAATTGCAAAGGGGTGAATTTACCAAGATTAAGGCCGAAACCATTGACTATGGGATTTTGGAAAAGGAAAAAAACATGCTCACCCTTCCGGGGAATTTTGGCTGGACTGATGTGGGGCATTGGCGGGCGGTGCATGAGATATTGGCAAATGGCAAATCGCAAATGGCAAATCGCAAAGTAGCGAATGTATGTAAAGCGGGGAAATGTATAAGCGTTGACAGTAAAGGAAATTTTTTGTACAGTTTATCCGGAAAACTGGTGGC
>CAZBUQ010000006.1:0-3580 GCA_964495135.1 uncultured Gammaproteobacteria bacterium | reverse complement strand
CTTCCGGGGAATTTTGGCTGGACTGATGTGGGGCATTGGCGGGCGGTGCATGACATCCTTGCGGATGAAATCCGAAATCCGAAATCCGAAATCCGAAATATCTGTAAAACAGGAAAGTGTATATCAGTAGACAGTCGCGGCAATTTACTTTACAGTTTATCCGGAAAACTGGTGGCGCTGGCCGGAGTGAAAAACATGATTCTGATTGAAAGCGAAAACGCGCTTTTGCTTTGTCCGAAAAACCGCGCGCAAGATGTGAAAAAGCTGGTGGAGAATTTGGAGAAAAAAGGGCTTAAAGAATATTTATAGTATGAAATCATTGTTTAAGTTAGCCGTAACCATAGGTCTGGCGTATTTTATTTATACGCTGTTGTTTACCATTCCTGAAGTGGAGAGTCCAAAAACTATTGAGATTCCAAAAGGAGTGGGGGTCAGCGAGATCGGTCAGCGCCTCAAGGACGCGGATCTCATTCGTTCCAAATTTGGTTTTGAAACTTTAGTTTGGCTAAAGCGCGCCGGATCAAAGCTGCAAGCCGGGGAATATACTTTTTCTGATGTGGATAGTTTAGCCGATATTGTTCGTGTTTTAACTCAAGGACTCGGAGCGCTAAATGAAAAACAGTTTACCATTCCGGAAGGATGGAGTATGCGCGAAATAGCCGCACATCTCAACGAGAGGAATGTCGTGAGTGGAAAAGATTTTCTGGAAATAGTAGAGGCGGGAATTAAGAATGAAGAATTAAGAATGAAGAATTTTGTGTTTTTGAGTGATGTGCCGGCTGGAGTGGGAGTGGAAGGATATTTGTTTCCCGATACTTATCGGGTTTTTAAGGATGCGCAGACGCAAGATATTGTACAGAAAATGCTTGAAAATTTTGACGCGAAATTAACCAGTGAGATGCGCGCGGCGATCGGCGCGCAAGGAAAAACGGTTTTTGATATTGTCAGGATGGCGTCAATTGTCGAACGCGAAGTACCGCATGAAGAAGACCGTCCGGTTATTGCCGGAATTCTATGGAAGCGGCTGGATGCCGGTATGGCGTTGCAGGTTGATTCAACGCTCAATTATGCCACCGGCGGAAAAAACGCGGCGTTGACTGCGCAAGAGCTCGCGATTGATTCACCCTACAATACCTACAAATATCGAGGATTGCCCCCAGCGCCAATTGGTAATCCCGGACTTTCCGCCTTGTGCGCGGCAATTTATCCGCAACATAGCGCGTATTGGTATTTTCTTTCCGGAACTGACGGGAAAACTCATTTTGCAAAAGATCTTGACGAACATAATGAAAATAAGGCAAGATATTTGAAATAAGAGTGGCACCGCCGTGCCGTGCCGCGGGGGAGGAGGGGGAGAGGATAAAATAAACATTTATGAAAGTAAAAATTCAACAAGGAAAACCCGCCCAACTTTTACCAAAAGTAAAAGTTCAGTCGGGCAGGCTAGAGAAATTTGGGTGTGATCTTTTGGTTGTGAAGTGGGTGCAAGGACAAAAGATAGATGGGTCCACCGGCGCGGTAGATCGCGCCTTGCGCGGTGTACTTGGCAAGATGATTAAGGCTGAAGAATTTAAAGGTAAAGAAGGAGAAGTTTTAGTTTTTCCAACATTGGGAAAAATTCCGGCAAAGAAAATAATGCTGTTGGGGTTGGGTGAGCAGAAAAATGTAACTGCGGAAGGCGTGCGCAAAGCCGCGGCGCGTATTGTCAAAGAAGCTCGCCGGCAAAAAGCTAAAAAAGTCGGCATGGTTTTTATTGGTACCGGTACTGCGGAAATTGATCCTTTTTTAGCGGCGAAAGCGATCACCGAGGGTGCGCTGCTTGGGGCGTACACCTATACAAAATATAAATCGGCCGAGGCGCAAAAAGAAATGGCCTACCCCAGTGAGTTGTCAATTGTTACTTATGGAGTACATGAAAAATTTCAGGGGCAGGAGAAAGAAAAAATACGCTCGACACAAAGCGGAATTCGCGAAGGTGAACTATACGCGCGCGCTGCTATTTTTGCGCGGGAGCTTGTAAATGAGCCGGCTTCAAATATGTTTCCAAAAACTCTGGCGGATATTGCGCGCGCATTTGCAAAGTCATCTAAAGATATTGAGCTAAAAATTTTAAACCGGGCCCAGTGTGAAAAACTTGGCATGGGCGCGTATCTTGGCGTGGCGAAAGGATCGGATCATGAGCCGTATTTTCTTCATCTGGTATATCGACCGAAAATATCTGGAGGTCGGACCTCCGATCCGACGGAGGTACGACCTCATAAGGTGAAGAAAGTGGCAATTGTTGGCAAGGGGATTACTTTTGATTCGGGTGGGTTGTCATTAAAACCGAGCCAGCATATGGAAACAATGAAGTTGGATATGGCCGGCTGCGCGGCGATGCTGGGAGTATTTTCCGCCATTACTGAACTTAAACCCAACGTTGAGGTGCATGGTATTTCTCCAGTTTGCGAAAATATGCCTTCTGGAAAAGCACAAAAACCGGGCGATATTGTGCGCACTATTTCCGGAAAAACCGTGGAAGTGTTAAATACGGATGCGGAAGGACGCTTGGCCTTAGCTGACGCTTTTGGATATGTGGCGAAATTTGTAAAACCAGACGCGATGGTGGATCTAGCAACACTTACCGGAGCGTGTATGGTGGCGCTTGGAGAAGAAGTTGCCGGCTATATGGGCAATAATCCTGAACTTTTGGAACAAGTGAAAAAAGCGGCGCAAGAAGCAGGCGAACGAGTTTGGGAGTTGCCGCTGGTTGAAGAATATCGCGAGCAGACTAAATCGCACGTGGCCGATCTTTCCAATGTTACGCCAAGCCGGTACGCGGGCGCGATTACCGCCGGACTTTTTTTAGAAGAATTTGTGGACAAAAAACTGTCGTGGGTACACATGGACATTGCCGGCCCGGCTTTTGCGGAAAAAGAAGTTATTCCATATCACCCCAAAGGCGCGACCGGTTTTGGAGTACGCACCATGCTGGAGTTGCTTAAAAACTTAAGCAGTAAATAAAATTGGCATGCGCTTTATCTTAGTGGTGCACTGTGAGACGGACTGGAATCAAGCTAAACGTTTTCAAGGACATACGGATATTCCGCTAAATGACGATGGTCGTTCGCAAGCGCGTGAGCTGGCGCAAAAACTTCAAGCCGACAGTCTCCAGCCAACCGTGGTCTTAACTTCGACACTTTCACGCGCAAGAGAAACCGGCGAGATTATCGCCGGTTATTTTAATCTTACCATAAAATCCGATGAGCGGCTTCGAGAATGTTGTTTTGGAAAACTGGAAGGCCTGACGCGCGATGAAATTTTTAAACAGCATGGAGAATTCTCTTTAACTTACCTGCAATATGATCTGCGGCGGTTTGCCGGAGAAAACCGCGAAGATGTGCTGGCGCGGCATCTGGATTTTATAAAAGAATTTAGTGAACGCCATCCCAAGGAAACCCCACTTTTAGTTGGACACCGACGGGGCTTTAATACTTTGCTGGGAGGTTTGGGGTTTGATGTAGTAAATAATCCGCTTGCGCGCGGGGAGTATCGGATTGTAGATTATCAAGCCGTATAAAGATGTGATATAATAATTAAC
>CAZBUQ010000005.1:7113-13467 GCA_964495135.1 uncultured Gammaproteobacteria bacterium | reverse complement strand
CACATGCGCGCGCAAAGAAAACGAGCGTGGGATCGGAAATGGCGGCTGGTTATTTTTGATGTGCCGGAGATTCAGAAGAAGTATCGTGACTTTTTGCGAAAGCTCATGCGCGTAAACGGCTTTCGTATGTGGCAGCTCTCGGTATGGGTTTCGCCATACAATCCTGAACCGCATCTTTCAAACTTGCTTAAGTATTTGGGGATTGAAAAGCACTATGAGCTGATTGAGGTGGACTGTGTAAAATGTAGCCCGCGACTGCTGGGTAAGTTTGCTGAAGTGAGGTAGGGTGTATGTAAGCGAAAAGTGACTTAGTACCGTAACGCGTTTTCCAAGTCGTCTTGCATTTGGCTCGATCGCGCCAATCACGGGACGAGTAGCGTTGAGCGGCATTATTGTGAGTTGAGGATAAATCGTTGCCTTGTGGCATATGTATGTGCGTGATATAATCATTCTCTATGAGTTGCGCATGTTGCGGCAGAGATTGCTCCGATATTACAAAACACCATCTCATACCGCGCACTCGGCACAATAATAAAAAGACCAAGAAATGCTTTACGCGCGTACAGTTGAATACGACAGTGGATATTTGCCGATCTTGCCATCGGCAAGTGCACGCGCTCTTCACTGAAAAAGAGTTGGAGCGTTCATATTTTACACTTGAGTCATTAGTAGCGCATCCGGCAATGTCTAATTTCATAAACTGGGTTAAGACCAAATCCGCTGATGTGCGGCCGAGGGTAAAAAGATCATATTGATGCAGGTTAAAATTCATAACTCCCCTTAGCCCCTCTTAACTTAAGAGGGGGGAAATTACTAAAGTATGTTTGAACGGAGAGTACTTAAAAATGGCGTAACGGTGGTGCATGTGCCGCTGGCCTCAACCAAGGCGGCGACGGTTTTAGTTTTGTTTCGCGTGGGTTCGCGCTATGAGACGAAAAATATCAACGGCATTGCGCATTTTGTCGAGCACATGATGTTTAAAGGAACTAAAAAGCGTCCGACGACCTTGCATATTTCCAAAGCGTTGGATCGCTATGGCGCGGAGTATAACGCTTTTACTAGCAAAGATCATACGGGATATTACATTAAAATTGACCGCGATAAATTAGGAGAGGCCATGGATATTTTGTTTGACATGGTGCTAAACTCCAAGCTCGAAAACAAAGAAGTGCAGCGCGAGCGTAAAGTAATTTTTGAGGAAATTAAAATGTACAAAGAAAATCAGCTCATGCACATTGAGGATTTATTTGAAACCGCGCTTTTTCAAGGATCAACTTTGGGTTGGAGCATTGCCGGTGATTTCAAAAGCATGTCCAAAATTACCCGTCAAAATATTGCAGATTTTGTCCACAATTATTATCGACCAAGTCGCACGCTTGTCGTGGTTTGCGGAAACGTAGACGAACATATTTTTAAGGATGTGGAGCAGAAGATTGGCAAAATGCAAGAACCACGGCGTAGCGTACGTGTTTGGAAAAACTGGCAAGGTCATGGCGGCCAGCGTCTGCAATTGGAAACCAAGGAATTAGAGCAGACGCAATTGATTATGGGATTTCCAGCGTACAAATATGGAGACAAGCGCCTCCCTGCACTATCTCTATTGCATGTAGTTTTGGGTGGGACGATGTCTTCGCGTTTGTTTGTGGCCGTACGCGAACGGCGCGGTTTAGCCTATTCCGTGCGTACAGATGTTGGTAGTTATGAAGATGTAGGAGTTTTTTGTGTGCAGGCCGGACTAGATGCCGCGCGCCTGCCAGAAGCCATAAAAATAATTCGATCCGAGCTTGTGCGAGTGGTAAAATCTGGGATAACTGCGCAAGAACTTGCGGACGCGAAAAGCACTATCAAAGGTAAGACGGTGTTGCAACTTGAAGAATCCAATGATTTAGCCGCTTGGTTTGCCAAGCAAGCATTGTTTACTGGTAAAATGGAAACTCCAGAGGAACGATTTAAAAAATTAGACGCGGTAACGCGAGAGGATGTGTTGCGAGTGGCTCGTGAAATAATTGTACCCCGACGCATGGCCGCGGCAGTCATTGGACCTTTTAAGGACGAGCATAAGCTACGTACGTATCTTTATGCCTAAACTCATTGTGGCGAATTGGAAGATGCACCTCACCCTTAGCCAGAGTGTAACTCTGGCTAAGGGAATTTCGAAATCCGAATTTCGAAATCCGAAACTTGAAATCGTGTTGTGTCCGTCTTTTGTGGCGTTGGAGGAAGTGGCGAAAATTGTGCGCAAAGCGCGCCAGGTGAAGTTGGGCGCGCAGGATGTGGAGCCGGAAAAACGTGGGGCGTTTACCGGAGAGGTGGGGCTTGACGATTTGGGTGAACTTGGGGTACAGTATGTGCTTGTTGGGCATTCTGAACGCCGGCGCATGGGGGAATCAGATGCGCTGGTGAATCAGAAGATCCGAGCCGTGCTTAACGCCGGAATGCATCCAATATTGTGTGTGGGTGAATCAAAGCGAGAATTAAGAATTAAGAATGAAGAATTAAGAAAGGCGAAGAAGTATGTGGCCAAGCAACTGCGCGCGGGATTACGTGGTGTAACGAAAAAAGATTTGAAGCGAGTTATAATTGCCTACGAGCCGGTCTGGGCGATTGGCACCGGACGGGCGGATACGCCGGAGGATGCCAGTGCGATGCAAGTATACGTAAGGAAGGTGATTGGAGTGAAAGGTGTGCCGGTGCTTTACGGGGGAAGTGTGAATTCTAAAAATGCTTTGGAGTTTGCACACGCACCGGGCGTGGACGGGCTACTAATTTGAAAAGCCAGCACAAGTTGTAGCGAATTTTCTAAAATTATTCAGCGCATAACAGTTGACACCTAGTATTTATTCGGATTGCAAGATGCTAGATGTCAACCGTTTATGTTAACCGCAATTTTTATTGTTTTAGTTGTCGTTGCGCTTGGCGCGATTGCTTGGGTAGTAGTTCCTAAAATCCCGCAATTGCGCGCGCTTGAAATTGAAGAAACCGCGGAAGATAAACTTAAACGGTTGAAAAAAAGTTTAGTTGTTGGACGCATTACGCGTAAGGCACGCACGCTTGAAAAAAAGATATTTTCCCCGGAAACTCGGCAGCGCATTGGCTATGTCGTAAAAGATTCGTACGTGAAGCTAAAGGCGCTGGAAGATCGTTATCGCACGAAAACGACTTCTGCCAAAGTACAGTTACTGCTCAAGCGCGGAGAAGATAATATTACTGATGATCCGGAGTTCGCGGAAAAATGTTTTTTGGACGTACTTAACCTAGACTCGCGCAATCTGCTCGCTTATGAAGGTTTATCACGTATTTATTTGGATCGCAGAAATTTAGGTGAAGCAATGCAAACCCTAGAGTTTTTAGTGAAGTTGAATCCCGGATCAGCCCATCAATATCTTTTTGATATTGCCGAGGCATATCTTAAAAATGAGAATTTAAAAGAGGCAGCAAAGTATGGCAAGCGTGCATTGACCGAGGAACCAGGCAATCCAAAGTATCTTGATTTTCTCACGGAAGTTGCTATACTGAACGGGGATAAAAAAGCCGCTACCGAGTATATTCAGAGTTTGCAAGCGGTTAATCCTGAAAATGCTAAGATTGAAACGTTCTTGGAAAAGATTTCCGCTTTGAATTGAAAATATTACGCCGATGTAAGGAGACCTTGCATCGGCGGCGTTCGAAGAAAATGTGAAAGTAAACTTTCCCATTTTACTTCTCACTTGCCGATGTAGCTCAGCGGCAGAGCAACTCCATGGTAAGGAGTAGGTCGTGGGTTCAATTCCCACCGTCGGCTTTGGGGCAGGTGGCAGAGCGGACAATTGCACCTGACTGTAAATCAGGCGCCCTTGTGGCTACCTAGGTTCGAATCCTAGCCTGCCCAGATGTGATTTAAGGATTATGCTGGTTAAAGAAGTCATGAAAACTAAAGTGGTGGTGATTGATAAGGAGATGACTTGCCGCGATGCGGCGCAAGTGCTTTTGCAGCACAAAATATCCGGCGCGCCGGTTGTTGATGAGAAAAATAAAGTGGTCGGCGTTATTTCCGAAAAAGATCTATTCCGCGCGGTATTTCCAAACCAATCCGAGTTTATTGAGAACGAAGGCGCGTATCTGGATTTTGAGAAGCTTGAGCAGGAAGCCAAGGGCGCGGGAGATAAAAAAGTGTCGGAAGTAATGAGCGCGCGGCTTATCACGGCCACCCCGGATACCCCGGTCTTGAAAGTCGGAGCGCAAATGATTGCCAGCGGAATCCATCGCATACCGGTGGTTGATGGAGAAAAGCTCGTGGGTATGGTTTCCCGGCGCGATATCTATAGCAAAGTCTTAAAAAATTATTTTGAGCTGTGGGATGAGGTGCTAAGGGAATGACGAATTGAGAATGAAGAATGAAGAATGGATTGTGCCGAGGTAGCTCAATGGCAGAGCAATGCTTTTGTAAAGCAAAGGTTGGGGGTTCGACTCCTCTCCTCGGCTCCAGAATCTGAAAACCCATGATTCATTATTCCTGATTCATAATTCATTCAACGTATGTCGCAAGATACTCTCATAAAATTCGAGTGTACCGCGTGCAAAAAAGTCAATTATCATTCGACGAAAAACAAAAAGACCCTGAAGAATCGGCTGGAACTCAATAAATTCTGCAAGGGGTGCAGGAAGCATACGGGGCATAAGGAAACAAAGTAGGCATGAATCCCGTTAGAAGTTCAGGCATGACTTTCATAATAACAAGATAGAAGGCGAAGCCCCGTTAGAGGCGGGGCTCTCTAACGGGGCGAAGCCGACTTCGTCTACGGGGCGTGGTATAATATAAGCTATTCGTAAACTTCTAACGGGATGAATCCCATTGTCAAAATTCTTATTCTCGCGGATTTTTTCATATTTTTTGGCCTTGGGCTTATTCAGCCGATTTTGGCAGTTTTTGTAAAAGAGGAACTTGAAGGCGGAACACTCGCCGCGGGCGGTAGAGCCGCGACAATATATCTAGTGGCGCGGTTTGCGGATCGCGAACCGGCTAAACGCCGGGAATTTTGGCTGCTGGTGGCTGGCTATTTTTTAATCGCGCTCACCCCTTTTCTTTACTATTTTGTAACTCAAGTATCCCATTTATATCTTGTGCAGTTAGTATTTGGTATAGGCGCCGCGCTTTCCTGGCCGGGTTGGATGGCAATTTTCGCGAAATTTGCCGATCATGAACATGCGGCGTTTTCCTGGTCTTTGCATAGTACCACCATACTTTTGGCGATGGCAGTAGCGGCTACACTGGGGGGAGTTGCCGGCGAGATATATGGGTTTTACACTTTATTCATTGTAGTCGGCATTATCACTTTTTTAGGTTTTTTTACTACCCTTGGACTGGGATTATTTTATGATGAGCTGGGTTTGGTTGATCCTAAGATTGGTCGTTCATTCCGCGAGCGGCTGGTAAAGGTGGTTTTGCGCCACAAACACCCGCCCATGCCGCCAACCACTCCACCGGGACAGCTGCCGCCGAAGTGAGGGTCGCCCACGAAACTACAAAACCACCACGAAAACTACAAAATTAGGCATATTATGAAATTAAGGTTTACAAAAGATCAAATCGGTGGTGATGCGGTTACGTTTATTCGCCGGTGCGGGTACGGTGAGTACTATGATCGGCGGATGCGAAAGACAAGCTATATGAAACGCGCGCGGATGACGGATATGTTTCCGCGCTACCATGTCTATATTGAAGAGCGCGGCGATGAAGTCGTGTTTGATTTACATTTGGATCAAAAACGGCCCAGCTATGTTGGTAGTTCCATGCATTCCGGAGAATATACCGGTAGCGCAGTGGAGCGAGAAGCTGCGCGTATTTATGAGGTGGCAAAAGGAGTGCAAGAGTGATATACTGTTAAGCGACTAGGGGCGATTTTTATTAAAGGTGTGGATAAACATATCCAAAGTATGGCAACAAAGTATATTTTTATTTCCGGAGGGGTTATTTCCGGGCTTGGTAAAGGGATTACGACCTCATCCATTGCTTTACTTTTGCGCTCTCGCGGGCTTAAAGTCAGCCCAATGAAAATCGACATGTACTTAAATGTGGACGCCGGAACCATACGTCCGCAAGAACACGGCGAGGTATTTGTTACCGATGATGGAATTGAAACTGATCAGGATATTGGAAATTACGAGCGTTTTTTAAACAGTTCGCTTACCCGCGTAAATTATCTTACTACCGGACAGGTATATTCCGAAGTGCTGCGCAAAGAACGCGCCTTTGAATATAACGGCGAGGATGTTGAAGCCATACCGCATATTACCGATGAAATAATTCGGCGAATAAAAGCCGCGGTTAAAATGAAAAACGGAAAATTCGCCGATGTCGTATTGATTGAACTTGGC
>CAZBUQ010000005.1:3284-7103 GCA_964495135.1 uncultured Gammaproteobacteria bacterium | reverse complement strand
GAGATGTTTTACAAATCCATGTCGCGTATCTCCCAATACCCGGTTATTTGGGGGAGATGAAAAGTAAACCCGTGCAACAGTCGGTGCGCATTATGAATTCCATGGGTATTCAGCCGGATATTATTATTGGACGCGCGGAGCGCGCTATTGATCGTAAGCGCAAGGAACGCATCGCGCTTTTTTGCAATGTCGCGGAGCAGGATGTAATTTCCAATCACGATGTTAAGTCTATTTATGAAGTGCCTTTGATCCTGGAAAATCAACACTTAACCGAGCGTATTCTTGAGAAATTTAGATTACGCGGCAAGAAACAAGATTTGAGAGAATGGAAACTGTTTACCTCGCTAATCGCACGGGCAAAGCGTCCGGTCAAAATCGGCGTGGTTGGTAAATACTTTACAACGGGCAATTTTATGCTTTCGGATGTATATATTTCCGTGTTGGAAGCGATTAAGGTCGCGGCCTGGTGGAATAAAGCCCAACCGCAGATTAGTTGGATTGATGCCGACGAAGTGGAAAAGAGGGGGGTTGGCGCGTTAAAAGGGTATGATGGCATTGTTGTGCCCGGCGGCTTTGGCAAGCGGGGAATTGAGGGCATTATCCGAACCATTCAATTTGCTCGTGAGCAGAAAGTTCCTTATTTCGGGCTTTGTTACGGACTGCAATTGGCAACTATTGAGTTCGCGCGGCATGTCGCAAAGCTTAAAGGCGCGCATACCACGGAAGTTGATGAAGATACTCCCCACCCGGTTATCCACATCATGCCGGAACAGGAAAAGAAGCTGCTGATTCGCGCTTATGGCGCAACCATGCGCTTGGGCGCTTGGGCCTGTCAACTTAAAAAAGGTACTCAAGCATATGCAGCATATGGCACACAAAATATCTCCGAGCGGCATCGGCATCGCTATGAAGTCAACAATGCGTATCGCGCGAGACTTGAAAAAGCCGGTCTGATAATTTCCGGTACTACGCCTGATGGACGTTTAGTGGAAGTGATTGAAATAAAAAATCACCCGTTTTTTGTAGGCACACAATTTCATCCTGAGCTTAAATCGCGTCCACTTAATCCGCACCCGCTATTTCGAGAATTTATCCGGGCGGCGCTTGCACGGGCAAGGTAGAACTATATTCAAATGGGTCAGGAAGGGCTTCCGGCTCCGTAAGGAGCCCTTTTTGTTTTTTCTCAATAAATTGCCGCAGGAGTTCGTATCCTTTGAAATTCAGGCCTTCAAGCAGCGCTTCCTGCTTCAATTCAATGACTAAGCGGCTTTCAGTCAGGCCATAGTAAAAATAACGATAGAGGAATGCTCCATTGGCCGCGAAAATGAAAAGCACAATCACGGTTACAATGATAAAATGATAGCGGCGCAGCCACCTATAAATTGACTGCGAATAGTTACTTGCTTGGCGTAACATAAATATTTCCGTTTAATGTCGCGGTAAATCCGGAAACGCTTGTCTGCGCGGATAACACGCGCATGTTAATTTTGTCGATTGGAATGAGCACGTTATTCTTCTCTAAATTTTCTAAGAATTTTAGCGTATTTTTAAAAGAGCCGTTAAGTTCAATCTGAATAGGTATTTTTTTAATTGACTCGGAAGTGGCGGTCGTTTCGCTCAAGCGAAGAGTTTCAGTAAGCTCAAGGGCGCGACTATCTGCCTCAATGGTGTTAAAAAGGTCGATTTCTTTGCCACGCGCAATAAGCATCTCCTGGAGTTCAGGCAGACCTTTCTTTATTGCCTCTAGCTGTGCATTTAATTCACGCAGCGATAAAGCCCGTTGGATAGTAGTTTGTATACGTTGGCGTTCCTTTGTGATCTCCTCATTAAGTTCACGGATGCCGTGGATTGCCGGCCAGATGATGAGCGCCGTTAAAATAACCACACCACCGACTAAAGCAAGCAGAGTCACCATTAGTTTTTGTGAAGTTCTTAAACTCATAACGGAAAAGTGAGCGAAGTCATATCCAAATTAATCTCAAGCATAAAGGGATTATTTTCTCCAGTCGTAAGATAGCGTAGCGGTAAGTCCAGAGCTTTAACATAAGGAGATTGCTCAAGATTATTCTGAAATTCCAGCAAAGCGTTGCGAGTTTCCGCTATACCGGCCAAGAGAATTTTTTGATTTTCAAGCTGCAAGTTTTGCCAGCGTACGGTTTTCGGAGTGCGCGCAGAAAAATCCCTAAGTAGTGGCGACCAGCGCACGTAACCGGAGGCGACGCGCTGAAGCTGGGTTATTTGTTGGTTTATTGCGTGAATATCACGATTTACTTTAGCAATCCGCGTTGTGCCGGGTGTACTTTCCAGGATAATCGCCTGAAATTTGTCTTCCAACATTAAACGCGCAGACAGCAGCGCTGCCGCGCTTAGCACTGTTGCGATGAAAATAAAAAGGAGCATCTCATGTATCAAAAAGAAGATTCGACTATGTTTTACTTCTTTTTTTTGCTCGGGAGAGAGTAGATTCAGGGCCGGTATCATAGCGCAACTAAATAGTATGATCAAACTCCATTGCCTTCAGAGCAAGCCCGGTGGCGGTGGTAAAGCGCAGACCGGTTTGCGCGTCAATAGCTTTTACGGCAAATTCATTAATATGCGCCCAGGGGCTGGCAAGACGCACGGGGATTTTGAGCGCGTTGCCTAAATAGGTTGATAAGCCATCAAGAAGCGCTCCTCCCCCGGAAAGCAAAATTAGTGAAATGCCACGGCAGAGTGACTCGCGGCTCAAGGAAAAGTTGATAAATTGCTGAATCCGGTCACTCAAGTCCTTTGCGTAGCGCTCGACTAATTTTGAATATTCAGCCGGGGCTTTCTTCGTTGGATTTATTCCATATTTAATCTTTAGTTCTTCCGCGGCTTTTTTTTCGATTTTTAATTTCTGGGTGATATCCTCGGTTAAATCCTCACCGGAGGCGCGCGCATCAGTAGTGTAAAATACAGTATTTGCGTTCGCAATAATCAGGGTTGATTTTGTCCCCCCCAAATCTACAACCAAAGTACAACTCTCCGGGGCGGTATTGCTAATCGCGGCTCGAGCGATAGAAAGTGGTTCAACATCCAAAAGTACCGGGATTAAATTGGCGTTTTGAATACAGTTTGTATAATCTTTTACAATATTTTTCGGGGCGGCGCCGGCGAGCACCGTCAATACGCCGTTTACGTTATTGACGATATAGCTATCCCAAAAAACTTCTTGAATTTCATAAGGCAAATGACGGGCTAACTCCTGCTCGAGTTGAAGGCGCAAGGGAAGTTTTGCATTTGGCGCAAAAGTAATGAGTTTAAGAAAAGTTTTACGTTCCGGAAGCGCCAATACTGCTCGCTCCGCCACAATGCCGGCTTTCCTAACCAGCGTATGAAGCGCGGCAGAGAGTTGCGCCGCATTTTTGAGGTCACCGTTTTCTATGACATTTGGAGGAAGCGCGACTTCAGCAAAACCCGCGATGCTGATAATATTTCTGGACTTTACGAATTGCAGCGCTTTAAGCGAACGATCCCCAATATCCAAGCCAAAAGAAAGTTCTTTGCGAAAAGACATAGTTACAGTCTCATTGTATCACATTAATACTGTTCTTCCCAGTGTCCAACATCAATTGTCGGCGAGGTTGTATTCAAATCTTCCGCAAGAATTCGGCCAATTAAATCCGGATCATGCGTTACAGTTATTGACGCGGCGCCAGCGGTATCTCGGTCAAAAAGCACTTCACGGCCCATTACTCCCCCGGTTATGGATACGATGAAGTTTTCATTTGTATCATCATCATCAAATTCAATTTCCAGAAGATTTCCGGCGTATACCAAACCCTCAATCGTCGCGTT
>CAZBUQ010000005.1:0-3274 GCA_964495135.1 uncultured Gammaproteobacteria bacterium | reverse complement strand
TGACTCAATCTCGAGCGTACTGTGCACCAACAATCCCGCTGCTCCGCCGCTTTCATTAATGGTCAGATTTCCCGGCCGTTCAAGCTCGAAAGAACCATTGATAACCAAAAGTCCATTAACAATAAGATTTTTCTGCAAATCTTGAGGAGTACCAGTTACAAAGATAATTCCATTTAAAGTGGTGTTGTCCGGAAGTTGATTAAATTGCGAAGGGGTCATAATTTCGGTTGCCTGACTGCGCCAGGAGGTCGGATCCGCGGAATCAAAATCCACCGCTGGCAGATCAATTGCCGGAACGTCTTCAAGCTCATCGCCATTATTTACGACCAGCGCCGATCCGCTGCGTACGCGGATTTGGTCGTGCGCCCACACTTGTCCGTTATTTACCGTTACTGTGGCGCCATTTTCAACATCAATATCATCATTGGCAAATACTATTCCGCCCTCAAAAGTAACATCAACTCTGAAATCCAGGTCCTGATTATTTCCGGTCGCGACCGAGTAATCAGTAATGGATTGCCCTAGTGCCCGGCTGATATCAGTGGCGGTTTGACGGGTTGCCTGCACACTGTCCAGCGGAGAGGAAGCCAACGCAAAAATAGTTGCTTCTCCGCGAGCAGCGCTTTCGGCGTAGACCCGAATAGAATCCCCGTCCATCAAAAGGTCGTTATAAGTAAGGGTTGAATTATTTTCTTGCATCGTTCCGTTGCGGAACCGATTGATGAAAGAATTGGTATGAGTTACCTCATAGATGAAAACCGCCGTGGCTGCCTCGGCAAGGTAATAGGCATTGGTCGTCGCCGCGTACGCGCGCGCGATGCGCATGTCCGTAATACTCAAGTTGACAAAATATCCGCTCAAACCCAAAAGGATAGCTACAACAATAGTTACGGTAATGAGCGCGAAACCTTTGCGTATTGATGGGCGGAGCATAACTTATGTACCGGTTAGATTACGCGCGAAAATGGTGGTGGGAACGGTAATGCTAATATCACTCTGCGCGACTGTAATTAGAATCGTAATATTCTCCTCACCAAAAAATTCAAGGTTTAAAACAAGTTCTGCCACAGTTAAGTCTTCGGTAACAGTCTTATCTGGTAAGTTGCCGAATTGATCCAAGGTATTGTGGTAAACCCGTACATTCGGATCAGACGGGAAAGCGTAATAACTCACTTCGCGCAGCAGCGTCACGTCTACCAAATGGTATCGTATGTAAGTTAGCGCGTCAGGGTCATGGCCGTCGTAAAATTCTATCTCGGAAGGCGGGGGATTTTCCGGATCACTATCGGTCTCCGGAAGCGCGGAAACTAAAGTTTCAGCTTGGCGTAGATCGCGGGCGATGCGTTCCAGCGCTATTCTTGCGTTTTGCGTCAGCTCCGCGCGCTGGCCTCCAACACGCAAGGCCTCTCGGGAAAGCGAAAATATATTAAGCACCGCGAACAACACTAAAATCCCGCCGCCGAGACTGATCAATACTTCCAGTAGGGTCAACCCCTTGTTTTGATTTCAAATCATTGATCTGCTTTTAAGTTTGTGAGGGGTAGTGTTTTCTCTCCCAACGGCGAGGGATAAAAAACATTAACGGTAACGCGTTTTAATCCGGTGTCGGTTGGTTGCGGCGTAAAATTTGAAGGGTCAATAAAATCGACTGAAGTTTCGCGGTCAAATACCTCAAATACATTATGACGCGCCTCGAATCCTCCAACCGTAAGGATTTCATACTCGGTGGCCAGAGCAGTTTCAATTTGCGCCTGGGCGAGTGAGACCGCTTTGGTAAGATTTTCCGCGCGATGGGTTGCCGCAAGTGAACGAGAAAAAAGTTCCGCAACGCCAAAAAGTGTTAAAGTCAGAATTGCGATTGCGACTACCAGCTCAATTAAGGTGTAACCGGTCTTGTTGGCAAGCTTGTGATTATTGTACGCGTACATATCCTGAAGGGCGGATATCAATTATGGAATTTAGTCCCAAGTTGTAGCTTATAGTAACCGTCCCGCCCGCGGTTGTCGCGCCTAAAATGTTGAATTCAACCGTGTTGTCGGTAAGTGAAGTTTGAGTGATTTGTATTGGCGCCTCTAGCGCGACCTCTTTAACAATTAAATTTGGTTGACTTAGGCGAGTAATAACGTAGCTCTGGGTATTAAATTGTACAGTATGGTTGACTTGCGTTGCGGTAGATAGCTCGGACGCGTAGCGCAAATCAGTAATCATCGCCTGGGTAGCGGCGTTAAGCGCGGAGGAGGGTTGAGTTGAGCGCAGATAGGTGGTTCCAACTCCTACCGTGGCCAAAACAATCAGTATCGCGAGAGTGGTTAAAGTTTCAATTAAAGTAAACCCCCACACCAAATTTGCATTAGCCGGGGTGGTACGGTTTGGCGGGGGGGTAAAACCACAGGTCATATTTGGTTCATTATGGAATACATTGGTGTCAAAATAGCCATCGCGATTCCCCCGATGGCTACTCCCAAAAGAACAATAAGAATCGGCTCAATAATGGAAGATATATTTTTGGTAATCGTGTCAACTTGTTCTTCATAGAATTCCGCGACTTCCTCTAAAAGTTCTTTTAGGTTTCCGGATTCTTCACCGACCGAGATCATGGTATGAATTGTTGGCGGAAAAAGCGCCGGATATTGCGCGACCGATTCCGCGATCGCAACCCCTTGCTTAGTTTGATCAGCGGCATAAAGGAGAGCTTCTTTAAAACGCAGATTACCGACAATTTCCGCGGTTATGGTGAGCGCATTGACTACCAGTATGTCGGTTCCCAGCAGCGTTGAAAATGTTCGCGCAATACGCGCGACATTAACATTACGCAACAGCTTTCCAAGTATAGGAAAGTGGATAAGCAACGTATGCCACGGACGCTTTAACGGTCCGCGCAGAAGTTTAATGATGGTAAAAATTACCAGTACCGCACCTAACGCAGTCCAGATTGCATAGCTGGTAATGAATTTAGAAATACCGATAAGTATGCGGGTTGGTAGTGGCAATGCGGTAGCAAAATTTTCAGAAAGCGGAATAAGTTTTGGAATAACATAGACCATCATCGCGCCGCCAATCCCAAACATGGCCACAATTATAAAAGCCGGATAGATGAGCGCGCTTAACACTTTGGAGCGCAATTCATAATCTTTTTTCATCTGCAGGTGCGCGCGACGCAGGGCCTCTTCCAGTTTTCCGGATAATTCTCCGGCGGAAACCATATTGATAAAAAGCGCGCTAAAAGTGTATTCAAATTTTTGAGAAAAATAGAAAAATTTAAATAGTAGGTCAC
>CAZBUQ010000004.1:11677-14454 GCA_964495135.1 uncultured Gammaproteobacteria bacterium | reverse complement strand
TTAGACGACTTTTAAAAAAACCAGAGCTCCATATTATTGTAAAAATCGAAACCCGAGAAGCGGTGCAGAATTTTGATGAAATTCTGGCGGAGGCAGACGCAATTATGGTCGCCCGTGGTGATTTGGCGCTCGCCACTTCTCCGGAAGAGGTCCCGCTTATTCAAAAGGAGCTGATTGAAAAATGCCGGCGCGCGGCCAAGCCCGTGATTGTGGCCACCGAGATGCTGGCTTCCATGGAACGCAATCCTAGACCGACCCGCGCCGAAGCTTCGGATGTGGCCAACGCGGTGATTGATCACACCGATGCCACCATGCTTTCCGGCGAAAGCGCAACCGGACAGTATCCGGTGGAGACCGTGGCCACCATGGCGCATATTATTGCCTCCACCGAAAGTTCGCGGTTTGACGATTTATCCATTGGCGCGGAAGTTACCCATGGTGAGGCAGAACAGGAAACCGCGCTCATTGCTTCAGTTTTTGCGCGTGCCACCTCTGCCAAGGCCATCATTGCCGGAACGCTTTCTGGACACACTGGCCGTTTGCTTTCCCGATATCGGACTGAACTGGCGCTTTATGTTGGCTCGCCAAATTTGCGGGTTACTCGGCAGTTGAATTTAAGTTGGGGGGTGCAACCATTTTTAATGCCCAAAGTTAAAAATATGGATACGCTGCTGCGGGATTTACTTGCCCATGCCAAAGGCAGCGGACTTAAAAAAGGCGACAAAGTCGTATTTGTGGGCAGTGAAAAAATCGCCCCGCATAGTCAAAGTTTTGTCGGGATGAAAGTGCTCTAGGGTATCTTGGGGCTGTTGCCCCATCTTGATCGAAACTTTGTTTAGGTGTATACTGTTTTTCAACATGCGTCTTGGTGGCGCGTGTTTTCCAATCAGAGGGGAATAATGGAATTGTCCTTTGCGCTTGCGCGCGCAGTTTCTGGTCCGGTTCGTTCGCGTTCGCGCTTCATGAGCTTGTGGTTGGGAGTTAGTTGGTTCTTTCTCTTGGCGGGGATCCCGGAGATCATGCTCTGGGCGACCTTGCTCGCGCTTAACTCGGCACGATTCACTCCCACGGTTCTCTGGATCTGCCTCGCGCGCGCCACTGCCTCCACTGTTCTTGCTGCCATGGCGCTTTGGCGTCTGGAGCGCCGCCGTCAGTCCGAAAGGTCATCGCTCCTTTTCTAGGATAGCTCGCGCGTTTGGAGTCCCATGACATTACGTTGGGACTCTCCTTTTTTATGGATTGCTTTTTTTTCTGCTATAATATACCTATGCCCACTTTAGCTGCCAACTCACGCGCCAAGTTTGATTATGATATCCTCGCAAAATACGAGGCCGGTATTGTATTGCAAGGCCAAGAGGTTAAATCCGTGCGCGCCGGCCAGGTTTCGCTCAAAGGGGCCTATGCTACCCTTAAAGGCGAGGAAGTCTGGCTAATCAACGCGCATATCAGTCCTTATAGGAAGGCTGGGGCGCTCAAGGATTATGACCCGACCCGTAGCCGCAAACTCTTACTTAAGCGGCGAGAAATCAAGGAACTGCTGGGGAAGGTACACGCTGACCGCTTGACACTGGTACCCTTATCCTTGTATACTAGGGGACGACGTGTAAAGGTAGAGTTAGTACTCGGCCGCCGCCGCGAGAAGGACGAAAAACGGGAGGTGATAAAGAAACGGGAAATACAAAAAGATAGCCAGCAAGCATTGAGCAAAAAAGTGTAGGGGATGACAGGCATCGATGGGGAGTGTTCATTACATGCGCAGATAGAGCTCGCATACACGCTCTTAAATATCGTGTGCAAACGAATACATGCCAAGAACGTATTCTCAACTGTAGCGAGCGCGTTTCGCGTTCCTGCAATGGCACACGCATAAATTGCCTGCGCCCATCAGCCCCGGACTCCTCTAAGGGATCGCTGGTGTCATAAGAGGATAGAAATGTTGCAGCGCATGATGGCGTCATTTTGAAACTTGGTTTATGCTCGGCAATGATCTGATTTGCGCTTTTCAGCCATTGCTAAAATAAAAAGGCGCTATGTCTGTAGTGCAGGTAATAAATCTCTTTTCCAGACGCGGGTTCAATTCCCGCCATCTCCACCACGTAAAAGCTCGCTGAAAGTGAGTTAGAATAAAACCATGAGAATTAGTCGTTACCGACCAAAAAAACCACAAGGACCGATGATTCGGTACAACGAAGGAATTCGGGTGCCGCAAGTGCGCGTTATTGACGAGCAAGGCCGGCATTTGGAAGTGATGGATACGGCGCGGGCGATTGCTTTGGCGCGCGAACGCGGACTTGATTTAGTGGAAATCAATCCCAACATTGATCCGCCAGTGGCCAAGATTACCACTTTTGGACATTTCAAATATCAAAAAGACAAAGAGGCGCGCAAGCAAAAGGCGCATGCCAAGACGGTTGAAGTTAAAGGGGTACGCTTATCGCTGCGTATTGGAAAGGGCGATCTCGAAGTACGCCGCAATATGGCCCGGCGTTTCTTGGATGAAGGTAATCGGGTGCGAGTGGAAATGATTCTGCGCGGACGGGAACGCCAGCATGTTGACTTGGGACGTAAAATATTGCAGGATTTCGTGGCGACATTCCCGGAGGCGCGTATTGATCAGCCATTTGCCCGACAAGGTGGAATTTTATCCATGGTAATTGCAAAAAAATAATTTAAGTAAAGCAAGTAAATTAAGTAAATCAGGTAAATCAAGCAAGTTGCGCATGTGATTTACTTGACTTGCCTGTCTCGCTTGATTTACTCAACCAATATGAAACTGA
>CAZBUQ010000004.1:0-11667 GCA_964495135.1 uncultured Gammaproteobacteria bacterium | reverse complement strand
TTTGTAGCAATGTTTTCGGAGGTGCGTATTGATCAGCCATTTGCCCGACAAGGCGGAATTTTGTTGATGGTCATAGTTAAAAAATAAACCTATGACTAAGCTAAAAACTCCTAAAGCTTTAGCCAAACGCTTTAAAGTTACAAAAAAGGGCAAAGTCCTGATTCGCAAAGGCGGACAAGGACATTTTAATTCGCGCGAATCCGGTAATATTACCCGCAACAAACGGCGCGATATTCAGGCCTCGACTCATCATGGCCAGAATGTTAAACGCGCTTTATCTTATTCTTCAAAATAACCAACGCATATGTCCAGAGTAAAAAGAGGGGTCATGCACGTAAAACGTCGCCGCGCCTACAAGCAAGCAACCAAAGGATACAAGTGGGGCCGCAAATCGCGCATCAAACTCATGAAAACGGCAATTCTGAAAGCCGGCGCGAACGCGTATCGTGATCGCCGCCGCAAAAAGCGCGATTTTCGTCAGCTTTGGAATATCCGGCTCAACGCCGCCGCGCGCGATGAAGGGATGAAATACTCCACGCTTATTTCTGCTCTACACAAAAAGGGCATCGTCCTTGACCGCAAAGTGCTTTCCACCCTGGCGATTGAGTACCCTCAAGTATTTGCGAAGATCGTGTCGTCCGTGAAATAATTACCAATACAATGTCATCCTGAGCGAAGCGAAGGATCTCACGCTGTGCGCCATCGCCTCGCCTGTGGGCCGTTAGCGAAGCCCGGTTATCGCGTCTCCCTGTCACGGAGAAGATCACGGGTTCGAATCCCGTACGGCCCGCCATGAAAATTAAAGCCACCCCGACCGCGGTCGGGGTGGCTTTGGGTTATTCTAACTGGGTTGTAGACTGGCATGATATTGTGGTATGATATTAAAATATGCCCGAAAAGAAACAAGTAAATCGCGGAAAAGAGCTTTTGGGCTGGGAAGTCGCTGAATACCACGAGCATGCCCGCGGCAAGCTTTGGTTTGTGGTTGCGGCGCTTATCGGCTTAGCTTTGATTTTCTATTCGCTCCAGGAGCGCAACTTTTTATTTGCGTTTATTGTCATCATGGTCGCCGTGATTTTAATTACGCATAGTATCCGGCCCTCCGCGCGTTATTATTTTGGGGCCTATGAGCTGGGGGCGGGGCTGGGGGGGCGTTTTTATCAGTGTGAATGGAGCAATAAAACTTATGAAAGTCTGGGGAAGGGTTTTGTAAATGCGTTTTTACCCGTGGAAAGAGCTAAACTGTTTTTGGATAGCATATGAGCCGCCCGAGATAAAAACGCTTTATTTTGAGTTTACCGGATTTCGTCCGCGACTACCGGTGCCTTTGGAAGATACTGATCCAAATGCCGTGCGTCAAGCTTTGAAAGATTTTGTAGAAGAAGATACTGCCAAGACTGACGAGCCGATTTCCGACTGGCTCGCGCGTGTGCTCAAAGTTTAAAAAACCTTTTTAAACCATTGCCCCCGCCAGCCCCGCACCAAAGCAGAGCTTGGTGCGGGATCTCCGCTACGCTCCGAGAGTCGACAAGGAGTAGATAGAATTTTTTAAAGCCAATGCGCCCGCGAGGAATTGAACCTCGATCAGAAGCTCCGCAAGCTTCCATTCTATCCATTGAACTACGGGCGCGTAAATCTTAAAAGGTCTTATAGAAGATTATACATGACCCTGCTTAAACTATCAAGCCCCGTTTCGGATATTTCACATGTTGCCAGGGGGGTAACTGCCCAGTTAAAACATCTTAAGATCCTGACTGTCGAGGATCTTCTTTTTTACTTTCCGGCGCGCTATGATGACCTTTCGTGCATTACGCCTCTGGGGCAGGTTAAGGTTGGCGAGCGCGCGGTGGTGCGCGGCAGAGTTGAACTTATTGAAAGCGCGCGCAGCCGGTGGCGCAAGAAACTTTTAACTCAAGCGGTGGTCGCGGACGCCAGCGGACAGGCCCGCGTGGTTTGGTTTAATCAGCCCTGGATCGCCAAGATGTTTAAAAAAGGGGACGAGGTATATTTGGTTGGCGAACTTAAAGACGATGGCTCGGGGGCATATTTTTCCTCGCCGGCATATGAGCGAGTTTCACGCCAGGCCGCCACCCATGTGGCGCGCATTGTTCCAGTTTATCCTTCCACTGAAAAACTGTCACAAAAACAATTGCGCTTTTTGGTGAAGAATATCTTACCGTTAGCCAGAGTAGTGGTTGATAGTTTACCTGCTGATATCCGCAGTCAATATCAGCTTGTAAATTTGGCCGAAGCGCTTACTCAAGTGCATTTTCCGGTAAACCAAATCTTACTGGATAAAGCGCGCTTGCGGCTTAAGTTTGATGAATTATTCCGGCTTCAACTTTTTGCCGCGTCATTAAAGCGCGAGCTAAAAAAAATTCCAGCGCCGCGGGTGGAATTTCAAGAGGAATCAACTAAGAAATTCGTTGATATTTTGCCTTTTAAATTAACCGACGATCAGCGCAAAGCGGCTTGGGAAATTTTACAAGATTTGACGCGCGCGCGGCCCATGAATCGTTTGCTCGAAGGAGATGTGGGAGCAGGGAAAACTGTGGTAGTTGCTATCGCCGCGTTAAATGTGGCAAAAGCCGGTGGCCAGACTGTAATTATGGCACCGACTGAAATTTTGGCGCGTCAACATTTTAACACCTTTACCAAACTGTTCACCCCTTTTGGGGTACGCGTTGAGCTGCGCGTAGGTAGCGAAAAAAAGAAAACTGTTGCGCTTGATGCCGAGGTGGTGGTGGGTACGCACGCTTTGATCCAGAAAGGTGTGGAATTTAAAAATCTTGCGCTTACAGTGGTGGATGAGCAGCACCGTTTTGGAGTTTCCCAGCGCGCGGCGTTAAAAGAAAAACGTGGCGATGGAAAAATGCCGCACCTTTTGAGTTTAACCGCCACACCTATTCCGCGTTCGCTCGCGTTGGTTTTTTATGGTGATTTGGATATTTCCATTTTACGGGAAATGCCTATGGGGAGAAAAAAGATTGAAACGCGCGTAATATTACCCAGTGGATTAAAGGAGGCTTATGAATTTGTTCGTGCGCAGGTGCGCGCCGGTCATCAGGTTTTTTGGACTTGTCCAATTATTGACTCCTCTGATGTGTTGGGGGTTAAAGCGGCGACCGAAGTAGTTGAGCACCTTAAAAATGAAGTGTTTACGGATTTGCGCGTGGGTTTGTTGCATGGACGGATGAAATCGAAAGAGCGTGAAAAAACGACGTCCGAATTTTTAGAGAAAAAAATCGATATTTTAGTGGCCACTCCGGTTATTGAAGTTGGTATTGATGTGCCCAATGCGGCTGTCATGGTGATCGAAGGATCAGAGCGTTTTGGTTTGGCGCAACTGCACCAATTCCGGGGTAGAGTGGGCCGGGGAGACGCACAGTCGTATTGCCTGCTCATGATTGAGGATGGCAAAGCAGTTAATGCGCGCATGCAAGAGTTTTTGAAAAGCAATGATGGATTTGAGCTTGCCGAGCGCGATTTGGAACTACGCGGACCCGGTGAGATATACGGCCAAGCGCAATCTGGATTTCCGGAGTTTAAGATTGCCACTTTTGGTGATGTAGAGCTTGCTAAGCAAGCCAAGCAGGCGGCGGAGGCAGTTTTGGCGCAAGATCCTGAACTTACGCATTTTCCCGTGCTTAAAGCGCAAATCATGGCCCGAGAAGGCAAGGCGCATTTGGAGTAACAGGGGACTGTTGCCGAATGCGCTTTCGTAGCGAAAGGTAAGAATTTTGAGCGAGCCGAAGTAAAAATTATGAAGCATATACGCAGTATCTGTTGAGTAATTTTTATAAAGGCGCAGCCAAAATTCTTACCTTGCAGTAGAAATGGCATTCGGCAACAGTCCCAACAGGTAAGACTTGACATTTTCGCTCGTCACATGTATAATATAGCTTATATTGCTACATTTACCATAATTCATGAGTCATTATTCCTGATTCATGCATTACGGTCAGTGGAGCAAAGGATGGTCGACGTCAACTTCCGGGTTGCCAACCCGGTAAAGTTTACGGTTTGACCGTATATCCCAAGCGCCACTTGTTCCTCAACCAATCAGAGGAGAAATCGGCTAGAACAACGCACTCGTCCAGGGAACCGAAGAAGTGAACTTCAGAGGGGAGAGATCAACGATGCGAAACGGAAACGGAAGCACGACGGGACAGAAGTCCTGCCACAAGTCCTGCTGCAACAGCAACGGCGGGGTGATCTTGCCCGGCGACGAGGTGGTGGTGGACGAAGGGGGCATGCCCTACCACCGCGCGTGCGCGCCGGAGCGTGTCCGCGTGTACCACGACAACACGGTGGCGATCGGGCGCCGCGTGGCGGAGCTCAACGCGGCGAGGCAGAGGCCCACGTCCGTCAGCCCGCCCGGGACCGCGAGGCCCGGCGGCATGAGCGTGGCGGAGCAGCAGGCGACGCACGACAGGCAGCGCTCCCGCGCCGACGCGGGTCGCCGCGACTGGGCCTAGCCGGTCCCCAGAAGTAGCACCTCGTCAGGGTGAGGCAAACGCGAGAACAACTGAAAAAATAAAAAAACCCGCGCAAGCGGGAATCGTCGCGCTCCATGCGCGGCAAGTAGTACCAGTTCCATCAACCTCGCGTCGCTACCACTGGCGAGTCGCGCCCGACCTGCTTTCACAGGGGTCGGGCGCTTTTTCTATTTCGGATGAATATACCAACCCACCGAGCCTGTGTTAAATTTTTCGATAGTTAAGGCGGTAACGCCTTCGCCATTGGCTCCGGCCCAGACGCCGTCTTCCCCGTTATATCCTCCTCTATGCCGACCACAGGTTGCCGGATCATTGACGCGCACGCGCCCTTGTGGGTCTATTCCGGTGGCAACCATATAATGTCCGGCTCGACGATAACACTCATTAATTGCCGGCGTGGCAAAAACAATCGGTTTTCCTTCGCGCAAAAGTTCCAACGCGCGGGTACGCGTGACTTGTTCGCCTTCCAGATTAGCCCACGCCGGATTTTGGTCAACCGAGGTCATCAGCGCCGGGTTGGTTCCTTTTCCGCATTTGCGAAATCCCTTTTCTACCGCAAACGCCCCGACTATGGCCGGATCAGCGTTTACGCCGTAAAATTTTAAAACCATGGCTAAAGAAGAAGGCCCGCAACCGGAATAAGTGTAGCTTGCTTTACCTTCGTGTCCTCCGCAATCACCATAGGGCTGTTCTCGCCAGGGCGACTGGCCTTGTTTAAATACCGGTATTCCACCAAATCCGGCTCCGGCCACCGGCGCCGCGTCCGTATCGCCGGGCGGCACGGTATTTTCATTCGCGGTCAGATCCAGTTCAAGGCGTTCCACCACCTCCACATGCAAGGGTTTCAGGCGCACCAGTTCCGGATTAACCACAAAAAGTATAACATATGCTCCCAGCGCGATAATCACTCCCATTATGGCGCCGGCAATTTGTTTTTTGGCGCTGCCGATGCGGTCCGGCATACCGCCGGCAGTTAGCCATTTTATGCCGGCCCAGACAATCATTACTCCGGCCGCAATACCGACAATGCCGATAAGATAGCGATAAATTCCGGCAATGTACTGGGCGATAAAATCAATTTCCACAATACGCTTTTCGCCCACGACTTTTTCCAAGGGTGCGGTAAAGGGTTGCAGTCCGGGAACCTGGACATTAAGGCGGGGGAGCACGGGTTGCCGTGGGGCTTCACCCGCGTCAAAAGTGCCTGCCGGAATAAGCTGGTCAAGGAACTGGTTCATTACTGCCTGTGAAGGGCAGCTTCCTTCACATACTCCGCGGCGGTTATAGGAGTTGCATTGATCAAAAAGCAGCGCAGTTTTAGGTACACAGCGAGTACTATCTGTGGAAAAGGTGCAGACGTTGTTGTTGTCAGAGTCAGTAATGTTTCCACAGTAATTCGGCGCGCGCGTATCTCGAAGTTCAGCGCTAAAACATTCCCTCGCGCGTTCGGTTAGAGCAGCTTGGACTACCTCTGCGCAGTTTGGCACTGCTGCAGCAGTGCGCGGTAAAGCAAGTACTAGAGCCGTGATGATTAAGTAGCGTTTCATAAGTTTAAAGCTGACCGCAGCGTTGCTTCATCAATTGCTCCGGAAAAACGTTTTTCACCGATAAAAAAGTACGGGGTAGCGTCAACGCGCAAGAGAATGCCCTCGTTGAAAGATTGTTCAACCAGCCGTACGGTACGCTCTTGCGACATACATTGCGAAAATATCCCAATATTCGCCCCTACCTCCTGGACAAATCTGGAAAAACTCGCTTGCTCGCCTTGCGTACGTTCAAGCAAAAGATCATGATACGGCCAAAATTTATCCTGCTCCTGCGCGCAGCGCGCGGCTTGCGCGGCGCGGCGCGCCAAGGGGTGTCTTTGGGTATTGGGTAAATCCTTCCAAACTAACTTAACCTGCCCTTGGTATTGTTTCAGTACGGAGTTAAGAGCAGCTTCAACTTGCGCGCAGGCCTCACAAAAGAAATCTCCAAACTCCACAATGGTAAGCGGCGCGCTCGCGTTACCAAGTATTGGATCAGTGGCGCGCAGTGATGGTTTTGAAGGGAGCGCGGGAGATTCGGAAGACTCGCGCGTGCTTTCCGGTACTAGCGCGCTTTGCGGCCGCCAGTAAAAATAAGTAAAAAGACCGACTATCGCGGACAATAAAATTATAATGGCGAGAAATATAGTGAAAGAAGATGTCCGCATAAATCCCTACAAATTACTTATCGTGTACAAATGTACAAATTTGTATATTTGTAAGTTGATTTGTAATTTGTAGTAGTTTATTTTAGGTCTATCTTAAACAACTGTCCCGAGCTTTCATCGGTAAAGTAAAGAAAACGCTCATCATCACTGACCACGACGCGGTCAATGGTATAATTTCCATTCGGTATGGCCACCCGCTCGTGTTGGCCGGTTTGCAGATTAACGCGCCAAAGTTGATCCAAGGTTTGTCCGGCGGCATCCGGGTAAAGACCAACTCCGCGCGGAAGATTTTGCGGAACCGCGCAATAAAGCGCGTCCGCGCCGGAAAACGCGCATTTATCAACCCAGGTATTCAGTCCCAAAGGAGTTTTGCCTGCGCCGATTGAATCCTGAGCGCCGCTGGCAATCCAAAGCTGTGGTTTCCAGTCGGACTGGGCAGAGCTGACTTGATAGAGGATTTGCCCGCCATCCGGCGACCATTGTCCTTCAAAGCCAATGCCATTGGCAATCAGCGATGGAAAATTTTCATGCTCGCGTCCGACAAACAAAATTTCCTGCGAACTTAAACCTTGCGGCAGTCCGGTGCGGGAAAAAGCAATAACTTGATCGTTGGGCGACCAAGCCACCTGTACTTTGGAGGCATTATCGCCCAGCGGCTCAATGGGGCGAGAAGCCGCGCCATCCGCGCTCGCGGTTGCCAACCAGCGCGAGTCGCGGTCAACCCCCATGGAAAGAAAAGCAATTTTTTCCGAGTCGCCGGAAAAACTAAATTGTTCCCAATGGCGAGGCAAGGTAACTTGGCGTCCGGTTGAAAAATCATAAAGAATATTTGAACCGTCCGGATATTCTAAAATGCCGCGCTCCCGGTTTGGCGCCCAGACAATGTTGGAGACGTTAAAAAAGACCTTATCCGTAAGCACTTCAATTGTTCCGTCCGGCCGGACGCGATAAAATTTTCCGTCTAAACGATTGTAATATTGAACAGTAGTGCCGTCCGGAGAAAGAAATGGCGAGAGCACCGGCAAGTTTACCAGATTGGAAGTTTCTGTTATTCCGCCGCGCGCTACCGCAGAGGGCGCGGCTTCGGGAGCTACGGCCGGGGGTAAGACCGGCACGGTAACGCGTGGCACGGCCGGAGCCGCGGGCGGCAGACCGACAGTCGGCGGCACAACCGGCGCCTCCGGCACAACCGGCGCCTCCGGGCGAAATACTGGTTTAAAGAAAACCCGCCAGATAATAAATCCAATTACGATGACCAAAACAATAAATCCGGAAATAAGTAAAATGCGTTTTAGTCTTTCAGACATATTCGGGTTATGTTTTGCATTATCAAATTATTCCAAGGGTTTGCATTAGAACTATGGTGACCGCGACGGATAGGACTAGCGCGACAATAATCAGGACGAAAAACATGATGCGCAGTTGAAAGGAGAGTTCAGGTGAAAGTTTAGTTCCCCAGGGCAGTACAATCGGCTCTTCCAAAAGCGCAACGATGCGATCAAGAAATCCTCCGCGGTGCAGTCTTTTTAACGGTTCCTTAATTCCAACCGAACGTTTCAGTTCGCGAGACTCTTTAAACTTTACTTCTTCAAAGCTGCGAAGATCGCGGCGCGCGTTAAAATCCATCACTACGCGGATGAATTTAATTATGCCATAACCAAGACGAAAAGGCATCGCGATAATCATTCCAATGTACGGAATACTGGCGATAGCATCGCCGACAATCTCGGCTATGGTCTCGCTTTTTTTCGCCAGTCCGACCATTACTGTTGGCGCCTCCGGTGCCACTTCTTTTTTATGCGCTTGCATTCCATGCCGCTCCGCCAACCGCGCCATGGCCCGTATTTTACGCCGCGCTTTAGCTTGATTGGTAAAAAGTGTTTTCTGGCGCTTTTGCTCCTCGTCTTGAGAAACTTGCAGGATCCAAAACATATTTCTAGGCCATGGCTCTCAACACTTTTATTCTATCCTCAACTGGCGGGTGTGTCGAGAACAGACCGGAAAGGAATTTTTTAGTGCCTCCAAACGGGTTGGCAAAATAAAGGTGCGCGGTAGCCTCATTGGCGCGGGTAAGCGGCTGTTTTTGCGCGCCGATTTTTTGAAGCGCGTTGGCCAGCCCTTCCGGGAAACGGGTCATCAGCGCCCCCGAGGCGTCGGCTAGGTACTCGCGGCGGCGGGAAACCGCGAGTTTAATAAGCTGGGCAATTAATGGCGCTAAAATCATCAGTACCAGGCCGACTACCAGAAATAAAGGATGCGCGTTGCGGTCACGGCCGCCTCGTCCGCCAAAAATATGTATTCGCAACATCCAATCCGAGATCAGCGCGATAATACCCACCAATACAATAACCACGGTCATCAAACGAATATCATAATTTTTTACATGTGACAGTTCGTGCGCGAGCACACCCTCCAGCTCTTCATTTTCCAGTTTTTCTATAGCGCCGGTGGTTACCGCGATGGAAGCGTGTTTTGGATCGCGTCCGGTGGCAAACGCGTTGATGGCGCTGTCCTGAATAATGTGTAGTTTTGGCATGGGTAGACCTTGGGAGATACAAAGATTTTCTATCATGCGCCAAAGATAGGCGTTTTGTTCTTTAGTGATTGGCTTGGCGCCGGAAACTGCCAGCGCGAGTTTGTCGCCTTTGTAATATCCAAAAAGCGCCATCGTAAGCGCAATCACGCCGGCTATAACAAGCCCACCAGAGCCATAGCCGTAAATATAATCATACAAATACCCCAGCCCGAGTACAACGGCGAGGAAGATTATGATGAGCAACCAGGTTTTGCGTTTGTTGGAGGTGATTTGGTTGTACATATTTGTGCACGATGCACGCATCACATATCACGTAACACAATATCGTGATACGGGATACGTGTTACGTGCCTCGTGAATAAAGTATACCCCAAACTTGACAATCTGTCGAAAATATGCTACAATCTGAACACGAAAGGAGGGGTGTAATGAGTAACCATGATGTGCGTCCGTTGGTGCGCAAACCGCTGCCTGCGCCGCGCCGCGAAGTGCTGTGTGAGGTGACGGTGGAAAGCGAGGTGTTCGGTGCATGCCGCGCGCTGGTGCGCAACGTGAATCGTGTCGGGGCGTTTCTCGAGATGTGTGATCCGCTGCCGCTGGGCGCCGAGATCCTTGTGCGTTTTGGAGAAGGTGTGGACAGCATGGTGGTACGCGCCCGCGTACAGCAACACCACGCGCACAACTTCACCACCCGCGGAGAACCGGACGCCCTGGAGGGGATGGTCGTGCGCTTTCTCGGCTTTGCGCCGGGCGAGGAGGCCGATCGCTCACTCCACTGACTCCCACGCCTGCCGCTCTTGCGGCTTCGCGTCGGGAGTTCTTCTTTATATCAAATTTTGTTAAAATAAAAACCCGCCGTTTAAGGCGAATTTTTAGTGGATCCTAATGTAATTTAGAATTTTACTTTTACCGCCTCGCGTTCTTTTGCCTCCCCGACTTCAAAAAACTCACTGGCTTTGAAACTGAACGCTCCGGCGATTAAGTTGGTAGGGAAGGATTGAATTTTAGTATTCAGGTTCATAACATTGCTGTTGTAGAAGCGCCGCGCCGCTTGGATTTTATTTTCCGTATCGGAAAGTTCGTCTTGGAGTTGTAAAAAATTCTGCGCGGCTTTTAAGTCCGGATAATTTTCCGCTACGGCAAAAATGGATTTCAATGCCTCGGTAAGCATGTTTTCGTTCTTGGCATGCTCGGCCATGGTTTTGGCGCCCATGGCGGCGGTGCGCGCTTCCGTAACTTTTTGGAGCGTTTCGCGCTCGTGGGTCATGTAGCCCTTGACCGCCTCCACCAGATTGGGGATAAGATCATAGCGGCGTTTTAGCTGAACATCAATATCTGACCAGGACTCTTGCACGCGGTTGCGGCGGGTGATAAGCCCATTGTAGGTTCCAATAACCCAGAGAATTAAAACAACGGCAACGGCAATTATTATCCAAAGCGTAGTTGACATAGGCATTAGATTATTGAGTAATTTAGTAATTTATAGTATCATAGCTCAATCACCTATGCAACTGCGCCAACCCCTTAATATTGCAACGAAAAAGCTTATTGTTTTTGATCTTGACGGTACGCTAGCAGAGAGTAAATCGCCAATGGATCAGGAAATGTCTACACTTTTAACACAACTGCTTGGGAAGAAGAAAATTGCAGTCATCGGCGGTGGTAAATATGAAATTTTTAAAATGCAGCTCCTGAAAGAATTAAGAGCGCCAAAGCCGGTATTGAAGCACTTATTTTTATTTCCAACCACTGCCACGAGATTTTATCGTTATCAAAAGGGATGGAAAAAAGTTTACGCGTTAAATTTGTCTGCTGAAGAAGTCAGGAAAATTAAAAATACCTTTAATAAAGTTTTTAAAGAAATCGGCTACACCCATCCTAAAAAAACATATGGTGAAATTATTGAAAATCGTGGAACGCAAGTGAGTTTTTCGGTTTATGGGCAGGATTTAGTTGCAGTTTTGGGTGAAGAAGGAATAAGGATAAAAACGCAGTGGAAACGTAAAAACACACCAAAAAAAATGCAAATCGCTCGACTCATGCAAAAATACTTACCCGAATTTGAAGTCCGCGCTGCTGGATTTACCACTGTTGACGTAACGCGCAAAGGTATTGATAAAGCTTATGGTATTAAACAGATTGAAAAGCACTTGCATATTCCAAAGCGTCAGATGCTGTTCGTAGGGGATGCATTATTTCCCGGTGGCAACGACTTCGCGGTGCGCCGTACCGGAGTAAAGTGGATTGCCGTAAAAGGCACAGCGCAAACTAAGCAGTTGATTCGCTCAATCCTAGCTCTTAGCTCCTAGCTTCTCAATATATGTCTATTGGAATTTTTGATTCAGGTATAGGCGGATTAACTGTTGCGAAGACCGTCATGGCGGTTGTGCCACTCGAGGAAATTATTTATTTCGGCGACACCGCGCGCGCGCCGTACG
>CAZBUQ010000003.1:4740-16412 GCA_964495135.1 uncultured Gammaproteobacteria bacterium | reverse complement strand
TCCGCCATCCGGGCTTTACGAAGGCAATATCCGGAAAAAAAAGCAATCTTGGGGATTTGTTTGGGTGCGCAACTTTTTGCAAAATCAAGCGAGGAATTTGGGTATCACGGCGGACTGGGGTGGATTGACGCACAGGTAGTACGGTTAAATCCAGAGGGCGGATTGCGCGTACCGCATGTCGGGTGGAATGAATGTATTCAGTTAAAATCTTCTCCAATTTTTGAGGGAATTCCAAAGGATGCGCTTTTTTATTATGTACACAGTTTTTATATTGCGGGTAATGACCCTAAATTAGTAATTGGTCAATGTGATTATGGGATGAAGGTGACCTCCGCGGTGCAGCAAGGTAATATTTATGCCACCCAATTTCATCCGGAAAAAAGCCAACAGTATGGATTACAGCTTTTGAAAAATTTTATTACCCTATGCTAAAGAAACGCTTAATTACCGTGTTGACTTTCAATAACGGTGTGTTGTTTCGCACACGCAATTTTATTCCGGATTACCGTTATACGCTTAATTTTGTGGATGCCTGGTCCGTGGATGAGGTAGTGCTTCTTGACATTACGCGTCCGGGTGAAGGTGAGCGGAAAAGTTTTTACAATGTGGTAGAGCAATTTGCTGAAAAATGTTTTGTGCCACTTGCGGCCGGAGGATTGGTGCGCTCAATTGATGAAGTGCAAACTCTTTTGCGGCATGGTGCGGATAAGGTGATTGTAAACACGGAAGGATTTAGACGGCCTTACTTTATTACCGAGATTGCAAAGCTTTACGGATCACAGTGCGCGGTAGTATCCATTGATGCCAAGTTAAAAACCGATAGTACCTATGAAGTGTATATTGAGCAAGGCCGGGTTCCTACCGGACGCGATCCGGTATCATGGGCAAGGGAAGCCCAAGCGGCGGGCGCAGGGGAAATTCTTATTACGTCAATTGATCGCGACGGGATGCTGGAAGGGTACGATAATGCCCTTAATAGAATAGTATCGGAAGCGGTTGATATTCCGGTATTGGTGTGTGGCGGCGCGGGGAATTGGCAGAATTTCGTTGATGGATTTCAAGAAGGCGGCGCCTCGGCGGTCTGTACGGCCAACATTTATCACTTCACGGAAGCCAGTATCAAAAGCGCGAAACAATATTTAATGAACGCGGGCATTGACATTCGGGCGTGATTCGTTATACTAGAGTTGTTCCATAATAAAAAAAGCCCGCGCGCGTGTTGCGGCGAGCCCTTCTCCTGTGCGGAGAAGCAGTGGCGGCGCTAGAAGCGCAGGGTTGCGGTGAGACGCCGGAGATCGGTGAGCAGGCCCAGCGCGTTGGCCGCTCCGTGCATGAAGAGGTTGGCGGCGGTGAGCGCGTCCACGGAACATCCTTCGCCGTTGTCTACGGCGACGGCGAGTCCGCCGGCTTGGCGGACCACCGAGAGCATCTCACGGTCGTTGTTGCCATTCCCAGTAAAACATAGTTTTTAAAATTTGTCAACGTATGAATATCGGTGTAATTATCCAAGCGCGAATGTCCTCAAAGCGACTGCCTGGGAAAATACTGCTCCCAATTTTGGGAAAGCCAATGCTCGCTTATACAGTGGAACGAATTAAAAGAGCGCGGTTAGTTGACCATGTGGTGATTGCCACATCGGTTGAGACAAGTGACGACCCAGTTGAGGAATTTTGTAAAAAATACGGAGTGGATTGTCATCGTGGACCGCTTGAAAATATTGCCCAGCGTTTACTGCAAGTAATTGAAAAGTATCATCTTGACGCGTTTGTGCGAATCTGCGCGGATAGCCCGTTTGTCGATCAGCAGATTATTGATCAAGCGGTGAAACTGTTTCGCGGCGGAGATTATGATATGGTTACTAATACGCTTGTCCGCAGTTTTCCGAAAGGACAATCGGTTGAAGTGGTGGGTGCTAAGGTCTTTCGCGAGGCCTACAAAAATTTTAGCGCGCCAGGCGACTTCGAGCATGTCACGAGCTACTTCCATGCGCATCCGAGCCAATTTAAGATTCACAATTTTTCCGCCCCAGTTGATAATAATGCCGTGCAGTTGTCCGTGGATACTCCGAAGGATTTTGAAATGGCCAAGCGGATTCTAGAGTCCATGGATCGGCCGCACTTTGAGTATGGGTTTGGAGATATTTTAAAAATATATTCGCGTATAGCAGCGGTATGAAAAAACTCAAAGCCGCGGTCATCGGACTAGGAGTGGGCGAGCAGCATATTGCCGGATATCAAAGTCATCCGGACTGTGAGGTGGTCGCGCTTTGTGATATGGATCAGGAGAAACGAAACATGGCAAAAGAAAAATATCCGGAGCTGAAAGTAGTTGCCCGCGCGGACGAGATATTGACCGATCCGGAGATAGATGTGGTTTCTATCGCTACCTATGATGATGTGCATTATGCGCAGGTGATACAAGCGATTGAGCATGGCAAGCATGTATTTGTTGAGAAGCCGCTGTGTCTGCAAGAAAGCCACGCGCGTCATATTCGCTCAACGCTCCGTGAGCATCCGCGAGTTCGGATGTCTTCCAATCTCATTTTAAGAAAATCGCCGCGATTTGAACGGGTACGCGATATACATCGGCAAGGAAAGTTCGGCGAGTTATTTTATGTTGAAGCGGATTACAATTATGGACGATTGCATAAGATCACTGAAGGATGGCGCGGCAAACTTGATTTTTATTCCGTGGTGCATGGGGGTGGAGTGCACATGGTGGATTTGTTGTTATGGATGACCGGCGATGAAGTGGAAGAGGTGATCGCGTACGGAAATGCAATCTCGGTGAAGGGAACGCAGTTTCGTTTCAATGATATGGTGGTGAGTATTTTGAAATTCAAAAGCGGACTTATCGGAAAAGTCGCGGTTAATTTTGGGTGCGTGTATCCGCATTTTAACTCGCTTACGCTTTATGGCACTCGCGCGACATTTGTGAATGGGTTGCATGAGGGTCTCTTCTATACTGCGCGTGATCCTATGGTTCCGCCCGAGGCGATCACCGCGCCGTACCCGGGGGTCTTAAAAGGCGCGCTTATTCCCGGATTTATTGATACGATTTTGGGAAAAGGCAAGCCGGAGGTTTCCGAGGATGATATTTTTCGCGTTATGTCAGTGTGCTTTGCCATTGAAAAAGCGCACACGCAAGGCAGGTGTGTAAAAGTGGAGTATATCTAGTGTCTTGCTTTTTTAAGGTAGGTTTGTTACGATAGTATTTCTATGCGAAGCCTTCCCTTTGGCAAGCCGATTATCGGCGGAGAAGAAGAGCAAGCGGTGCTCGAAGTACTGCGCAGTGGCACGCTTGTACACGGCCCAAAAGCAAAAGAATTTGAAACGCAGTTTGCGCAATATACCGGCGCGCCGCATGCGGTATCTGTGGGGTCGTGCACCGCCGGATTGCACCTTGCGTATTTTGCCAAAGGGATTGGTGCGGGAGATGAAGTAATTGTGCCGGCGCAAACGCATACCGCGACCGCTCACGCGGTAGAGCTTACCGGAGCTAAGCCGGTATTTGTGGACGCGGAATCGGTAACGGGCAATATTGATATTGGAAAAATTGAAGAGCATATTACGCAGCGTACTCGCGCAATATCAGTAGTGCATTTTCTTGGCATGCCGGTTGATATGGATCGCGTCCTCGAAATTGCCAAGAAGCACCACTTGTTCGTGGTGGAAGATTGCGCGCTGGCAATCGGGAGTCGATATAAAGGAGAGCACACGGGTCTGCGAGGAGATGTAGGCTGTTTTTCATTCTACCCGGTAAAGCATATGACTACCGCGGAGGGTGGGATGGTAATTACGAAGGACTTGAAACTCGCGGAGCAGGTTTCCAGACAGAAAGCATTTGGGGTTGATCGTACCGTAGGAGAGCGGAAGATTCCTGGAGCGTATGACGTTACCGGGTTAGGATTCAACTATCGGATGAATGAGCTGGCCGCTGCACTTGGCAGTGTACAATTAAAGCGCATGGACGGATTTTTGGAAATTCGCAAAAAGAATTATCTTCACCTCGCGGGGTTGCTAAACAATATAGAAGGAGTTACACTGCTCGAGTCAAGTCATGGGGAGTATGAGAGTAGCTACTATTGCCTTTCGATAATTCTTGGTGCGCCTTTTGCGCTAAAGCGTTTTGAGATAGCGCATTATCTTAAGGAGCATGGCGTGGGAACCAGCGTATATTATCCAAAACCGGTGCCGCACCTGGAGTATTACCGAAAAAAGTATGGATATATGGATTCCGACTTTCCGATCGCGTCATGGATTAGTAATAATTCTATTGCACTTCCGGTCGGACCACACTTAGGTGATGACGACATGAATTATATAGCCGCTGTCGTTAAAGAAGCAATAGTTAAACTATAGATTTATGATACCTCTTGCAAATCGTCGTATTGCGCTTATTGGAGGAGCCGGTTTTATTGGGCATAATCTCGCACTCACATTGAAAAAGTTGGGTACGGAAGTGTCGGTGATTGATAGTTTGCAGGTAAACAACCTTCTTTATTTTGCTTCCAATCCGATGCCAAACCGGGATTTATATTTGCGCATGCTCCACGAACGTCTTGATCTTCTCCATAGCGCGAACATTCCTCTACATACGATTGACGCGCGCGATTATGCCAAGCTTTCGCAAACCTTGGAAAAGATACAGCCGCAGGTAATTGTCCATCTTGCGGCGGTTGCCCACGCGAATCGTTCCAACAAAGATCCTTACAGCACTTTTGATCACAGTTTGCGTACGCTTGAAAACGCTTTGGATTATGCCAGAGGTACGATCGAGCATTTTGTATATTTTTCTTCCAGCATGGTGTATGGAAATTTTAATGGCCAGACCGTGGATGAAAAAATTATATGCGAGCCATTGGGGATTTATGGGGCGTTGAAGTTTGCCGGAGAAAAAATGGTTATTGCCTACAATCAGGTCTTTAATCTTCCCTACACGATTGTGCGTCCCTCCGCGCTGTACGGCCCGCGTTGCGTATCCCGCCGGGTAGGACAGATTTTTATTGAAAACGCGCTCAAGGGACAACCGATAACTGTGACCGGGGATGGCTCCGATCGCTTGGATTTTACCTATGTGGAGGATTTGGTCCAAGGGATTGTAAAAGTGATTGAAAATGAAAATTCTAAAAATCAAATCTTTAATCTTACTCACGGGCAAGGGCGTTCAATCGCCGAGATGGCCGAAATTGTACGAGCGCATTTTCCCAATATCAAAGTGCAATATGAACCGAAAGATGTGCTGATGCCGGAGCGCGGAGCGCTTTCGGTTGAGAAAGCAAAAAATCTGATTGGCTATAATCCGCAGCATCCGCTTGAGAAGGGTTTACCCGCGTATATCGAGTGGTATAAGGAATTGTATGGCAATCACGCCTGATTCGTGGCTAGCCAATATTTTTGAGTATCCGGTGTTTCTCGTAGAGTCGCCGGCGGGGTTGTCCGATTGGGGCGCGGAATTAAAACAGCATACCGTGCAGCAGACCCGGGCTCTGTATTATGTAAAACTTCCAACCGGGCAGGTTGACGCGGCCCGCAATTTTATCCAGCAGGGGTTTTATCCGGTGGAAGTGAATATTACTTTTGAATTGCGAAAAGACGCGCCCGCTTTGACTAGCGCCGTCTCCGACCTTACGGTTCGGGATGACCAGGAGTTTTACGCGGACGCCGCGCGCATTGCCGGAAGTTGTTTTCGCTATTCTCGCTTTCATGCTGACCCTTTGATTCCTAAAGCGCTTGCGGATCGGGTGAAAGCCGAATGGGTGCGCAGTTACGTTGAAAAAAAACGCGGGGACGCGCTTATGGTCGCGGTAAAAAATGGCGCGGCGGCTGGATTTTTGGCCGCCGCCGTAGTCAATGACGGAGTCCGGAAAAACGCCGTGATTGAACTTATCGGAGTGGATGCGGCTTTTCAGGGCCAAGGGGTTGGCAAAACCTTAGTGCAAGAGTTTATCCGCGCTTATCGCGCCAAATGCGACGCGCTTCGCGTCGGAACTCAAGCGGCCAATATCCCCTCCATGCGTTTATACGAGCGTCTAGGATTCTCCATTGTGGAGACTAAATATGTACTGCATCTGCATCAATGAACTATAGATTTAATTGCACACTTACGGGAAGTGTTTGCTAAATAAGACTATGCTGATCGGATCACACGACACCAAAAAACGAATATTTATCATGGCGGAGATTGGCAACAATCACGAAGGAAATTTTGATGTGGCGGTAAAGATGATTGAGGCCGCCGCAGGCGCCGGCGCGGATGCGGTAAAGTTTCAGACAATTGTACCCGAGCGGTTTGTGCGTCCTGCGGATACCAAACGGATGGAACAACTTAAGCGATTTGCTTTTTCTTACGAGCAGTTTTCGCGCCTCAAAGAAGTTGCGGAGAACCATGGCGTGTTATTTCTTTCAACGCCGTTTGATTTGGAAAGCGCGGCATTTTTAGATTCGCTGGTTCCGGCATTTAAGATTGCCTCGGGTGATAATAATTTTTCTCCGCTCATTGAGGTTATCGCGCGGACCGGCAAGCCGATTATTCTTTCCACCGGGGTTGCGAATTTGGAAGAACTCAAACGAGTGCACTCTTTTATTAAAGACATTTGGCGCGCGCAGAGAATTGATCAGACGCTGGCGTTTCTTCATTGCGTGGCCAGTTATCCGGTTCCGCCCGACGAAGCCAACCTTGCCGCGATATCAACGCTTGCAAACGCGTTTCCGGATTGTGAAATTGGTTATTCAGATCATACCCAAGGAATACAAGCGGCTGTTGTTGCCGCCGCGTTGGGAGCGCGAATTATTGAAAAACATTTTACCTTGGATCATCACTACTCCGAGTTTAGGGATCATCAGCTCTCGGCTGATCCAACCGAGCTTGCCGCGCTAGTTAAAGGCGTGCGGCAGGTGGAGGCGCTTTTGGGAAACGGGGTGAAAGAACCGCAAAAATGTGAAGCCGAAATGATTAAACCGGTGCGGCGATCCATTGTGGCGGCGCGAGATCTGGCGCAGGGAATTGTGGTGGGTAAAAATGATATTACATGGATGCGCCCGGGTGACGGACTGGCCCCGGGGCAAGAGCATCTTATTATCGGTAAAACTTTGATAAAACCAGTAGCAAAGGGGGTATCTCTCACATTGGATATTTTTACATAGTTATGTGCGGTATCGCGGGATATATTGGAAAACGAGCGCCGGAGCAGGAGCGTATCGCGGCAACTCTTCCGCTCATGAAAAATCGCGGGCCTGACGCGCAGACCTTCGCGCGAATCCCATGCCACGATGGCGAGGTGGTACTGCTGCACTCCCGTTTGAGTATTATTGATCTTGATCCGCGCTCAAATCAGCCGTTTAAGGTGGGAAATTGCACAGTGGTTTTTAATGGTGAGATTTACAATTATGTTGAATTGCGCCGCGAACTTGAAGCGCGCGGAATACGATTTCGCACCAACTCGGATACGGAAGTGCTGGTGCAAGCGTATATTGCCTGGGGAGAAAAGTGCGTAGAGCGGTTTGAAGGGATGTGGGCATTCGCGCTTTTTGACAAAGAAAAGGAAATTCTTTTGTTTTCTCGGGATCGATTTGGAGAAAAACCCCTGTATCTTTTTAAGATCGGCGGCGGTCTGTATTTTGGTTCCGAAGTTAAATTTGTACAGTCACTTTCCGGGCAGGCGCTTGAAATCAATACGGCGCAGTTGTTGCGCTATCTGGTGAATGGATACAAATCGCTTTACAAAACCGGAGAGACATTTTTCAAAGGTGCGGAAGAAGTGCCGTACGCAACCAACATCACGGTGGATAATGATACAAAGATGACAGCGCGGCGTTATTGGATTCCGCGCGTTGTCCCCGCGCAGCTGACGATGGATGAGGCGATTGCCGGGTTTCGCACGCGTTTGATCCAAAGTATGAAGTTGCGCTTGCGTGCGGATGTGCCGCTGGCATTTTGCTTGAGCGGTGGAGTGGATTCATCCGCGCTGGTATCAATTGCTGTTAAAGAGTTTGGCTACAAAGCGGCAACATTTTCAATCCTAGATTCTGATGAACGCTATAATGAGCGTGAAAATATTCAGGCGACCGTGGATGACCTTGGTTGTGCCAATACCATGATTGAAATACCGAAAGATGGATTTTTTGAACGGCTTAAACAACTCATCGCGTATCACGATGCCCCGATTTCCACCATTTCATATTATGTCCACGCGTTTCTTTCCGAGGCCATTTCAAAAGGCGGATATCGCGTAGCAGTTTCCGGAACCGGCGCGGATGAATTGGTAACCGGCTACTATGATCATTTTAATTTATATCTGTATGAGATGAGAAATAATCCAAGATACCGGGAATATTTGGCGCAATGGAAAACTCATATTGCCCCGATCGTGCGCAATCCGCATCTCAAAAATCCCGAGCTGTATTTTAACAATCCGAATTTTCGCAGGCATATATATCTTAATAATGATATATTCGCATCATATTTGAAAGTTCCTTTTCAAGAAGCATTCGTCGAAGAGCACTTTTGCGATTCGCTTCTTCGCAATCGCATGCTCAATGAGATGTTTGGCGAGGTGATTCCGGTTATTTTACATGAGGATGATCTTAATTCAATGCGATATTCTGTAGAAAATCGCAGCCCTTATCTTGATACGGAGCTATTTCAATTCTCGCATTCAATTCCGGCTGAATATCTTATTCAAAACGGGTATGGAAAATATATTTTGCGCGAAGCGGTAAAGGGGATATTAAACGACGCGGTGCGGCTTGACCGAAGAAAAAAGGGTTTTAACGCTTCCATTCAATCCCTCCTGGATCTCAAAGATAAAAACAATCAAGAATATATATTGTCAGAAAGCGGGATTTTTGAGTTTATAAAAAGAGATAAGATCGCGGCACTAATAGATCGAGACGCGTTTCCTAACAGTGAGAGCAAGTTTTTGTTCAATTTTTTGAACGCGAGATTATTCCTTGACAACTCCATTGACGGAATATGAGGAAAAAAGTATAGTACATTCTTAATGATTAGTGTATGACCGAAGAACAATCAAAGGAGTTTCCTTGTGATTTGTGCGGCGCTGTGGACGCGATTGAAGTACCACACGCCCGTAAATATACGGAAAATCAGCCCATCCATATCTGTACCCGGTGTGGTTTTGTTTATGTAAAGCAGCGGCGCAGCGCAAAAGCGATTGCCGATACTTGGGCCAATGAGTGGTATAAAAATAAGGAGCACGGGTATACTTCGCAAATCCCTGCGGTAAAAGCGCGGCTGACCTATGTGGCGGATTTTATTAATTCCCATATTCCGCTTCAGGGAAAAGAAGTATGCGATATCGGCGCCGGAGAAGGAGATTTTCTTAAAATGATCCGCGATGAGTATGGCGCGCGCGTGTTTGGCATAGAACCTTCGCATGACAATTGCGCGCGGTTGACTAAAATGGGGATGCCGAATTTTGACGGAACGATCGAAGAATATATTACCACGGGACAGTCCAAAAATTACCAAGCGGATGTCGTCACCATCGTATGGACGCTGGAAAACTGCGTATCGTGCAGAGATATGCTTTCCGCGGCATATTCAATCGTGAAAGACAGGGGATATGTGGTGGTGGCGACTGGCAGTCGTATTTTGGTGCCATTTAAAAAACCCTTGAGTTACTATCTTGATCCGAATTTTGTGGATACGCATTGTTTCCGTTTTAGCGCGAATACATTGCGCGGAATGCTCGCGGTATCCGGATTTGAAGCAACGCACATAAATAGATACATTGATTCGGATTGGTTATGCGTTATCGCGAAAAAACGGCCCGTGGGTACTCAAATTCTTTGGGAGAAGGATGACTACAAAAAAGTGGCTGATTTTTTTGAACGCTGGCATAAAGAGACCGAGTTTTATCGCTAGAATTTAGATATGTCTTCTATGGAGCAGATTGTTATTGGTACGGTACAAGACGCGCGCCGCGTGCAGTATTGCGGCCGTTGTATTATGCCCAATACGCGCCCGCGCGTGGTGTTTGACTCCGAAGGCGTATGTAATGCCTGTCGTACCGCACAAACGAAATGGGATGGTATTGATTGGGAAGCGCGGCGAAGGGAATTTCTCGGATTTCTCGATCAGTATCGTTCGAAGATCGGCGCATGGGATTGCATAGTTCCTTGGAGTGGCGGAAAAGACAGCAGCGCCGTTGCGTATAAATTGAAATTTGAATTTGGAATGAATCCACTGCTGGTGACTTTTTCTCCGCAAGTTCCCAATGAAGTAGGCAATCACAATCGCGAAGCATTGATACAAAAAGGGTTTGATCATCTTTTTTTCCGTCCGGACCAGCGCGCCCACCGTCATCTAGCGCGGCGGTTTTTCGTTGAGCGGGGAAATCATAAAGTTGCTTGGGATGCGGGAGTAAATACCGTGCCGGTACAAGCCGCAGTGCGGTTTAACATTCCGCTGGTATTTTATGCCGAACATGGCGAGAGCGAGTATGGTGGGAAGGTACTGAATGAAGAATCAAAAAAGCTTCGCGATTTCACCGAGGTGATTGAACACCAGGTTGGAGATGATCCAAAAAACTGGCTTGACCAAGAGGTTACCTTGCGTGATCTTAATCCTTATGTCTATCCTTCTTCGGAAGAGGTTGCAAGGATTGGGGTGAAAGCCTTCTACTTTGGTTATTTTTTCAAATGGAGCAGTTATGAGAATTATTTATATGTGAAGGATAAATTCGATTTTCACACGTGTCGGGAAGGAAGAACCGAAGGTACCTTTACTGATTTTGACAGTTTGGATGATAAATCAGACAATCTTTATTATTATATGCAATACATTAAATTCGGTTTTGGTCGCTCGGTTAGAGACGCGAGCAGAATGATACAAAATCGGCAATTGACCAGAGCTCAAGGTCTTGATTTTGCCCGCAAGTACGATCACGAATTTCCCATAAGATATTTTAGTGATATGCTTGAATATCTTGCGCTCACCAAGGAAGAATTTTACGAGTTGGTGGACAAGCATCGCAACGCTGAACTGTGGCAGAAGGTAAATGAGCAATGGCAATTGCGCTATCCTTTGCCTGCCCAATAAGCGTATGGTGGTTATCATTGATTATGGCATGGGAAATGTATTTTCCGTGCAAAACGCGTTGCATACGTTAAACACAGCAGCAGTCATCTCTCGTGACCCGGCCGTGATTATACAAGCGGATCACATTATTCTTCCGGGTGTAGGCGCATTTGGAGATGGAATGGAGCGATTACGCGCATTCAATCTTATCCCCGTGTTGAAGGAGGAAGTCGTGAAGAAAGGGAAACCATTTTTGGGGATTTGTTTGGGGATGCAATTCCTTGCCACAACCGGCGAAGAATACGGATTTCATGAAGGGCTGAATTGGATTGCGGGAAATGTGAAACGATTTGAACGCGATGAACGAGAATTTCGTATTCCCCATATCGGATGGAATGAGGTTCGCGCCCTGGAGAATAACCTTTTATTTCAAGGGATTAAAAATCCCGTTTTTTATTTTGTACACAGTTATCATTTTGTCGCCGACAATCCGGACGCGGTGGGCGCAGTATGTGATTACGGCGGGGAATTTGCCGCCGCGGTTCAGCACAGAAATATTTTCGGGGTGCAGTTTCATCCGGAGAAAAGCCAGAAAAGCGGTTTGCAACTGTTGAGCAATTTTCTCGCGGTCG
>CAZBUQ010000003.1:1158-4730 GCA_964495135.1 uncultured Gammaproteobacteria bacterium | reverse complement strand
TATAAACAATAGCGATAAGTAGAAAAAAAGATTGATTCCCTGCCTGCTGCTTCAAAACGGCCAATTGGTAAAAAGTATCGGATTTAAAGAATATCAAATCGTGGGCAATCCGAAAATTGCCTTTAAATTTTTCAACGCGTGGGCGGTTGATGAAATAATTTTTCTGGATATTACTCAACAGAAAGAATACACATCCCTGTTGCGGCGGGATGAAAATTTTAAGTTTGTTGATAATCTCATTGAAATTATAAAAGAGAGCGCGAAAATTTGCTTTGTGCCGTTATCGGTGGGCGGCGGTATACGTACGATTGATCAGATGGCCGAGCTGTTCAAAAGTGGAGCCGATAAAGTGGTGATCAACACCGAGGCGTTTCGCCGGCCGGAGTTTATTGAAGAGGCCGCACGGCGATTCGGTAATCAAGCCGTGGTAGTTTCGATTGACGCGCGCAAAGAAAGCGGCGGTTACGCAGTATTTATTGACCATGGACAAGAAGCTACCGGTATGGATCCCGCGAAATGGGCGCGTGAAGTTCAGCGTCGCGGCGCGGGTGAGATTTTTCTCACCTCCATTGATCGTGATGGCGCGCTTAGCGGATATGATTTAGAGTTATTGAAGGCGGTCAAAGGGGCGGTGCAAATTCCGGTTATCGCGTGCGGCGGGGTTGGAAAATGGCAAGATATGGTTGATGGCATTGTGCAAGGCGGAGCGGATGCGGTTTCGGCGGCGAATATTTTTCACTTTACCGAACAAAGCACGCGTCACGCGAAGCGCGCGCTTATCCAAGCCGGTCTTGACGTGTGCTGGGAATAGCGATATTCTTCAATGAGTTACTCGTCAACTATATTGTTCTATGCAATATTGCACTAAATGCGTATACCCGTCAGTAACCGGACATCGACTTGTTTTTGATGAGAAAGGTGTTTGTTCGGCTTGTCGTGTTTCCGAACCGAAGAAGAAGCTTAATTGGGCGGAGCGAGAGGCGAAGTTCAAGGCGATCGCGGAGCAATACCGGTCGAAAAATGGAAGTAATTACGACTGTATTATTCCGGTAAGCGGCGGAAAAGATAGCTACTTCCAAACGCATCATGTGACAAAAGTATTGGGGCTCAAACCCTTACTGGTAACCTATCATGGGAATAATTATACCGAGGAGGGAGAGCGCAATCTTGCCCGCATGCGCCATGTATTTGACTCGGATCATATTATTTTTCGTCCCAGCGAATCGCTGCTCATCAGGATGAATCGCCTGTGCTTTAGGAAGATGGGCGATATGAATTGGCACAATCATTGCGGGATTTATACCTATCCGGTCCAGATTGCCGTCGCGCATAAGATACCGCTTATTATTTGGGGGGAGCACGGCACGCTTGATTTGTCAGGCATGTTTTCCTTTGATGATTATCCGGAGATGTCCGCCAGAGATCGATTGGAACATGGACTGCGCGGATTTGATTGGTTTGACATGATAGATAAGGAGGAAGGTATTCGGGAGCAGGATTTGCTGTGGGCAAAATATCCGACTGATGAAGAGCTTGAATCCTCGGGAGTGCGCGGCTTATACATGGGCAACTATGTCTATTGGGAATCGAATGCACATTATAAACTGGTGCACGATCTTTACGGTTGGGAAGAGCTCCATGATCCGCTCGAGAGGACATATCGCCGATTTTCTAATCTTGATGATATGCACGAAAATGGCGCACATGATTATTTAAAATATATCAAATTTGGCTATGGCCGCGGATCTGATCACGCCTGCAAAGATATCCGCGCCGGACTCATGACTCGTGAGCAAGGTATTGCGATGGTGCGCAAATATGATCATGTAAAGTCGAAAGATGTATATCGCTGGCTTGCTTATGTGGGGATGACCGAGGCGGAATTTGATCGCATCGCGGATACCTTCCGTGATCCGCGCGTTTGGCGCAAGAATGAACAGGGCGAATGGGAGAAAGAAAATATATGGGACAGCAAGAATTGACAGTAAATCAAGATGCGTGTTGGGAGATGGCAAATCTTGCAACCGGTGTATTTGATCCATTGCAAGGTTTTTTGAATTCTTCTGATTATAAAAGCGTGGTGGAGGACATGCATCTTGCCAGCGGCGCGCCATGGACCATCCCCATTACGCTGGATATTCCCGAGGATGTCGCGCGCGCAGTTATGCGATCCGACATTGTGATATTAAAGAATGCCCAAGATGAGGCGATCGCGGAGCTGGACGTGGAGGATGTCTATAAGGTGAATTTCGTAAATGATGTCAAGAAGATTTTTGGCACTGAAGAGCGCGCCCATCCCGGAGTGGCCAAAGAAATGGCGCGTTCGCCATTTCGCGTAGGCGGACGGATTCGACGTCTTGAGCATGTAGATACCTTATTCCCCGAGTATTCTTTGACTCCCGCCCAGCCGCGGAAGATATTTAAGGAAAAGGGTTGGAAAACCGTGACGGGATTTCAAACTAGAAACGCGATTCACCGGGCGCATGAGTATCTTCAGCGTATCGCGCTTGAGGTAACTGACGGATTGTTTATCCAGCCCTTGATCGGTTGGAAAAAGGCCGGTGATATGTCGCCGCTTGCGGTGGTGCGTAGTTACGAAATGATGGTAAAGCATTTTTATTCTCCGGAGCGCGTCGTGCTTGGATTGCTTAAAACCCCGATGCGTTACGCCGGACCTCGCGAGGCGGTTTTCCACGCGTTGATTCGGCGCAATTTCGGATGTACGCATTTTATCGTCGGACGTGATCATGCCGGCGTGGGCGGTTATTACGGAAAATACGAGGCGCAGAAATTCTGCGGTGAGTTTAATAATTTAGGGATAAAAATTCTCAAACTGTGTGGGCCGTACTATTGTGAAAAATGCGCGATGGTGGTAACGGAGAAAACGTGTCCGCATGGCGACGCGCACGCCGCTTCCATTTCCGGAACATACTTGCGCTCGCAATTCCTTAAGGGAGAATTTCCTCCGTCGCATTTAATGCGGCAGGAGGTTGCCGCGGTGCTCAAGGAACTCGCAGAGAAAAAGCAGTTGTTTAACGTTTAATAAATGTATGTCGATGAAATTCAGAATTATTGTCACGTTGGGTCCCTCTCTTCTAGACGGCAAGCGTCTTCCGACGATTGATGCGTTAGGGGAATGCATCTATCGTATAAACGGCGCGCATAGCAGCGAGTTACAGGCACGCGATTACATTGCGCGCGTGCGCAGTATATTGCCGCAGGCGAGGATTTTAATTGACCTTCCGGGCAATAAGGTTCGGACGGCACATTTGGAACCCCCGATCCGGCTCATCAAGGGAGAAGATTTTTCTCTTCGTCCCCACGAGGTCAATTATCCGGGATTTCATGAGCATCTCAAGCCGGGCGATATGATTTCCGCCTATGATGCCGTTTATACCTTTGAAGTTCTTGAAGCCGCGAAAGAAGCCATTAGACTGCGTTCACATTCGGATGGGCTTTTGCATTCTAATCGGGGACTGCATGCAAAAGGGGTAAACGATACTATGCCATTTCTGTTTGAGAAGGATTATATGCTCATGCGCGTTGCCAAAGAAGAAAAAATCGATTATCTC
>CAZBUQ010000003.1:0-1108 GCA_964495135.1 uncultured Gammaproteobacteria bacterium | reverse complement strand
GATCCGGTCAGGATATTAAAGAGGTAAAAGCACACCTTGGTCCGTGTGATATTCACTTGATTGCGAAAGTGGAAACTGCGGCGGCTATTCAGAATTTGTATGGCATTTTTCAAGAAGTCCAGTCGATCCTTATCGATCGAGGAGATCTTTCTTCCGCGATAGGACTTTTGAATATTGCCAACGCGCAGCGCAATATAATCGACGCGGCACAAAGAGCGCATGTGGAAGTGTATCTTGCGACACAGTTTCTCAAAAACATGGAACAATACCCGGTACCGCTTATTGCCGAGGTGATTGATTTATGTCAAACCGTTCGTTCGGGGATTGTCGGCATACAGCTTTCCGAAGAAACCGCGGTTGGCAAATATCCGGTAGAGTGCGTGAAGCTTGTAGCTGATGCATTTCAACACTCATTTCATAACGCGTAATAAGCTCTTCTTTTATGAAACCATTACCCGCATTGCGTGTGGTCAGGTCATCGTATAATTATTCTCTTGCCCAGCCGCTTTTTTTCCGTTACGTAGTGCGCCCGGTTTCATTCTATGCTACCTACCCATTTTTATGGTTGCGCATGACGGCCAATCAAGTGACCTTTTTGGGATTTCTCGTGGGAATCGCCAGCATTATCTTATTTTCCAAAGGAACACCATTCCATCTCGCGTGGGGGGTTATATGCTACGCGCTTTTTCTTGTGCTTGATTTTGTTGATGGCAATATCGCGCGATTGAACGACTCCGCGACATATTACGGTCATTATCTTGATGGAGTAGCGGATACGCTGGTTGAGACGCTTCTGCCGCTGGCATTTAGTATTGGATTTTTCCGCACCACCGGATCAACGGCGTTTCTTTATGCCGGTATTTTGGTGAGTATTTTTTTGCTGTTTTCTTCTTTTGTGTTTACGCGCTTGTCTTTTTTTAATCGCTGGGTGGATGACCAATTGCGTAAAACCGATCCGCAAGGCGGACTTCAGTGCGAGTTGAATCCTTTAAAGACCAAGCGTTTTCCCTTGAATCCGGTTGTATATGCCACTATAGATTTAAAGATCATCGGCATCCTTCTTGTCGGCGTATTTGGTCTTACCGCTTGGTTTCTAGTATTTATTTTG
>CAZBUQ010000002.1:11449-19278 GCA_964495135.1 uncultured Gammaproteobacteria bacterium | reverse complement strand
CCACCGGCGGATTCCTGGGCGGAGGCGCGACCGCGAGCAACGACTTTTTCGGCGGTATGGGCGGCCAAACCGCGGCGACGTTCTGGGAAAAGCCCATGCGCTGTGAACCGCGCCAACGGTCTACCAACAAAGCCACTTCAGTGGAATGTGAATTCCCGGCTCCGGGCGCCATGCCGATTGGATCCACCATACTTCTGACTTTCCCGTCCGGGTTTACCTTGTCAACCGGGGATGGCAACGCGCGGATAGTTCCGGCAACACAGTCACACTGGAACACGGACTTGAATGGGCCGGAGAGCGGAACCGTTACCGCGACGGCCTCTACCGATACCGGAGCAAAGACCATAACGCTAACGACTGCAGGCGCGTCAATTGCCAACGGCACGATGCTGCATTTTGAATTGGATCGTCTGACCACCCCGACTACGCCGGCGGAAAATCAGCGGATTACCATTGTAGTTAAAGACAATAGCGGAATAAAAATCGGTCAAACCACGAATCCAGCACAGTTTAGCATTCAGCAAGGCGGGTCGCTGTCCATTTCGGGAAAGGTCTGCAAGGGCACAACCTCTGGCGGAACCTGTGGAGAAACCGATACCGGAATTGCCAGTGTTAAGGTGTTCTGCAATCAAATGGGCGGATTTGTGGTGGGTACCACGGGTGGGGCCTTTATGGGCTTTCAGGAAGCGACTACAGACGCCAATGGCGCCTGGAGCATTACTGGCTTAACTTCGGGCGAGTACTCTTGCAATATCCCGCCAGATCCCACGCGATTGGCCGATACTGCCGGTTCGCCTCCTTTCCAGCCGATTACCTTAGCTAGCGCGAATCGGACCGGCGTGGATACCCGGTATAAGAATTTGGCGACTGCGGCAGACGCCAAAACCTTGACCGTTAATATCTCCGGCGGGCCGGCTTCTGAAACCGTGGATGTGTTCTGCCATGCCGGTTCATTTGACTTTGAGTTTTCCGCGCCATCCATGAAAGCCGTAACTCTAAACGGCAGCGGCGTCGGATCAACCACGCTTAAACTCCAGCAAAGCAAAACCTATGACTGCGGCATGGGACCGCACATGGCTTTTGAACAGTTTGGCACCGGCGGTCCGCCACCGATTCCCACCTTTACCTTTATGCCGCCCAAACCGCAAATCGTCAGCATGGATGCGGATAAAACCATTACTTTCGCGGTGCAATCCACCAATCGCACCATTACCGGAACAGTGGTGGACGGCTCCAATAATGGTATTGCCAATGTGTTTGTGCATGCTGAACCGGTCGGGTGTTTTGATGCCACCTCTGGCGCGTTTCAGGATTGCCAGGGAGGGTTTGCCCAGACCAAATCCGACGGCACCTTTAGTTTGGCAGTGGTGGATGGTACTTTTGAAGTTGGCGCGGACGGTCCCGGACTTCCGCCTTCCACGCGCGAAATTGCCAATACTGCCGGCGGCAATGTTACCGGTGTAACCTTAAAGATGGTTAAATCCTCTACCACCATTTCCGGCGCGATTCAAGATGAATCCGGAAACGGCATTCAATACGCGCATGTGAGCGCGGAGAAGCGCACCATTACCACTGGATCAGATGCCTGCAACTTTAGCAATTCCCGGCCTTCCGGCGGATTTGCCGACAGCCCGACGGATTCTTCCGGCAACTATACATTGTATGTGTCCAACGGCACTTGGTGTATCCGCGCGTTTGCTCCGTCTTACGGGGAGGTCGGCACGAAAACCGTAACGATGTCCGGAACTTCGCTGACCGGACAGAACCTCGCGGCCACCGCGGCTGATTATGGCACGATTTCAGGAACGGTTACCAAAGCCGGCTCCAATGTTTCCGGCGCGTTTGTCAACTGTTTCGGTTCAAGCGGCGGCAACGGCGCGCAAACCGGATCAGACGGAACCTATTCCCTGAAAGTCAAAGCCGGAACCGGATACACTTGTGATGGATTTGCCCCGGGCATTGGCCCGTTAGGGCGCACCTCGTCGATAACTGTCACTGCCAGCGCCACGACTACCCAGAACTTTACCATTGCCGGCAACCCGGGTACCATAACGGTAACCGCGACCGGCTTAACTGAAGGATTCTGCGACGCGCGCGATTCAACCGGTCTGGGTTCTGGCGCCACGATTCAAAGCGGTACCGCCACAATTAAGGCCCCGGCCGGAACATATACAGTCCGCTGCGGAAGCAAAAATACCGGGCCGCTGACCTTGTCTCCTTCTTCAGTAACGCTTACCGCGGGCAGCAGCAGTGCGGTTACCGCCACAGTTCCGACTCTGCGCACCGTGGCTGGCCGGATTACCGACGGTACCAGCAACCTTGCGGGCGCGACGATAACCTTCACTGAAACAACGAGCAAGGCGGCGTTCCAGGTAGTAACCGGCAGTCAGTCAGGATCCAACAATAACCTGTCCGGTTCCAATGTTCCGGAAGGCACCTATAATGTGAAAGTTTCCAAGAAAGGATTTGAGCCGACCACCACCACCGCGACGGTCTCCGGCGGCAACTTCACATTCTCTTCGGCAGTGGCGCTGACCCAATCCACCGGAACCGCCGGAGATACGGTAACTTTCCCGGTACAAGCTGACAGCGCGGCCTATACCGGAAACGCAAAAGTCATCTGCTCCAAAGACAGCAAGACCGTAGCGGTTGAAATTGATTCCACGACCGGCAATGCCTCAGCTGATCTTGGAAACGGCAGTTGGGCTTGCAAAGCGGTTGGCGACAACGGTAAACAGTCCACGACCACAACCGTAACCGTTTCCAATGGAACGCTTTCCGGATCCGCTCCCACCTTCTCGCTGGCAACTGAAATTTCAGGATTTACCGCCAAGAGTGAATCCGGTACGCTCCCGCTTTCCTCCGGAGGTTTGCTCAAGTTCAATGATTTGGCAGTGGGCGGCACTGCTCCGGAGGTCAATGTGCCGGCCAACGCGCTCTCTACTACAGATTCTTCAACCGGTAAAGTGGAGATGAAGACCGATGCGACTGTCGTTTCCATTGATCCTGGAGCGGATGAAAATGTGGTGGGCGCGCATGGTTATGATATTGCGCCCAAAGACGCCAATGGCAAAAAGATCTCGGATACCAGCAGCCCGGTAACGATTACCATTCCTTACACTGACGCGGATGTTAACGCGGCCGGAGTTGAGGAGAGCAAACTTCACATTGCGTCGTTCAACACCTCCAGCCAGACCTGGGAGGCGGTGACCACCACAGTTGACACCGTCAATAATCTCTTGATTGCCTCGGTAGAACACTTTTCCTCCTTTGGAATTTTGGGCGGCGTAAAAGCCTCAAGCAGTTCCGCTGGCGATACTACTCCTCCGGCCGCGCCAACCGGAATCTCGCTTTCAACCGATGGGAAAAGCGTAACCCTTACCTGGACCGATCCGAGCGATGGCGATTTGAAGGATGTTCAAATCTTGCGTAACTCCGGCGGGACCACTCCGGTTTCCGGAAGCGCGCTATCCGCGGTTTTGAAAGGCAAGAAAACCTTTACGGATACGCTGGTAACCGCGGGCAAAACCTATATCTATCAGTTGCGCTCGCGCGACACATCGCACAATACCCGCCTTTCCGCTGAATATACCATTAAAGTAGAGGCCGCGGCCGCGCCGGTATCCGCGCCATCCGCGCCGGCCGGCGAAGAGCCACTGGCGGAAGTAGTGCCCGAGCCGGCACCCGAGCCGGTTGTAGTGTTGAGCGCCGGAGATTTGGTGCGCACCGCGTCAGACCCGGCAGTATACTATGTTGACTCCGCGGGTAAACTCCACGTGTTTGTAAGCGCCGCGGTGTATCGCAGCTGGTACGCGAACTTCAACGCGGTGCGGGTGGTTCCATCCTCGGCTTTGGCCGGACTTGAACATGGCAAAGCCGTGGCTTATCATCCGGGCGTGCGTTTGGTAAAGATGTCAGATGACTCTAAGGTGTATGCGGTTGTTTCAGGACGCACTGTGCGCTGGATTCAAACCGAAGCGCTGGCTCGTCACTTCTATGGCGAGCTTTGGCACCGACGGGTAGATATTGTATCTTCCACCTACTTTGATAGCTATACAATGGGTGGCGTTATTGACGAGATTACCGATTTTGATCCGGGCGGAGAAATCGCAAGACCGCTTAACCCGGGTAACGAGCTCTAAACCGTAGTCCATAAATAAGGCAGCCCCTTGTGTACCGGGGCTGCCTTTTGGTATAATGGGGATGTAAAATTCCTAAGGTAAGGCGGCGGAAAAAAAGCTTAGCTTTGAGAAACCGCGGGAAGCATGATTTATATGCAAAAAGTAAAGTACTCAATAATTCTTCTATTTTCTATTTACTATTTACTATTTTCTAACTCTGCCCAGGCCGCTATTGGTCCGGAACCCAGCTCTGACGCGCCGAAGGATTACACCGCGCCATCCATGATTTCCAACGTCGCGCTTACAAGCGATGGCGTGAAAGTTATAATTACCTGGACAGATCCGACCGAGAGCGACTTTTATCGCGTGGAGATTTTGCGAAATGACGGTACCGGTACGATGGTTACCGGATATGTGCGTGCCACAGTGGGTAAAGGAATTGGCCGATATGAGGATACCGATGTTTTAGCGGGACAAAGCTATCTTTACCGTTTTAGAGTCAGTGATTTCAGTATAAATACGCGCCTTTCTGATGAATATAGTGTTACGGTTGTTGCTCCGGCGCCGGAGGTTGTTAGTCAACCGGCTGCGGATACTGAACCACAAACCGAAACGCAAACCCCTATTTCAGATGATGCCGGACAGCAGACTATACTTACTGCCCAAGAGATACTTGATCCGACGGATCGCGATGCCTTACTTAATACATTTAACCTCTCCTACAATGCGGCCGCGGAGCAGCAATATCGCGGATATATAGTAAAGGACATGGCTGAATTTGAAATTCAAAGTACCGCGACAATAGAGAACGCCATAGTTAATTTTGTGGTTTATGGGGCGTCGCCGGCAACGCTTAAACTCGGCGCCGGGGAACGTCGGGCGCTGATACGCGATTATTTTGAGACTGTGGGGCGCGGTACTGTGGCCTGGGGCGATATTGAAAAAATGGCCACGGGTGTAAAGCCGGTCGGACGCAATCTTGGGCGCGGGCGCGCCCAGCGTCCTTTAGTTTTGAACGCGTGGGTAAAGATGCGCGGGCGCAATCCGAATTTTCAAGACGCGGCTGAAGATTTGGCTTGGAATACGATGATGTATCGGGTGCGTTTCACGCGTGATCTGACAAAAGAAACGCAAGGTATCGCGGAATTTCGCGGCATTTTCAAGCGCACCCCAACCTCGCCTTTAGATTGGGCAGCGGTACGGGCCTTAGGATATGTGTTATAGACACCTCGTTTTGTACGTGTGGATAGGTAAGTCCTTGACAGAGAGGGCATGGTGTGTTATCATGTAGTTGAGTATCAGTCGGAAGCTCGTTCAACGCTTGTTGAGCCGGGCAGCCTATCAAAAAAGCGTTGTCTGTAAAAGGACGCGCTTTTTTGATAGGCTGGGTGTGTGGACTTCGAGGGCCCGTAGCTCAACTGGTTAGAGCGACCGACTGATACTCGGTAGGTTGGGGGTTCAACTCCCCTCGGGTCCACATCAAATGCGATTCCAGAAATGGAGTCGTTTTTGAGTTCAAAGCTGTCTTTCGGCAAATGTTTTGCTGGGAAAGTATACGAGGACGCCGACACCTTTTAATTCCATCATTTCGTATTCCTTTCTTACTATCAGCGAAAAGTTATGTCCGCTGGTTAGGTACTTTTCTTTAAACGACAAGTAGTCTTTGACTCTAAAATCCGGAGCGCCGCGTTGCGGTCTTGTCGGGTCATGTTTTCTAACTTTTAATACTTTTAGTGGGCCGGCAGGCGTATTCAGGAGAAAATTCCCATATAGTCAAGAGGCAGGTCTTTCTCGTCCGTGTTATCACAAATTGCCTGCTGCGCCTGTTCAACAATATAGTTCACAATTTTTTCTAAGTTCTGCTTGGTCATAGGCGATGCATTTATTTATCCTCCTCTTTTTTCTCCCCTTTGTCCAGCGTAGCCGGGTTAGGGGAATAGAGGCGGTTTCTGATTTTCCATTGTCCCACATACTGCCCCACGCCTTGTGTGGATAACTTATTGCGTACTTTGGGACGCCTTTGCGACCAGTCCAGTAAACTCTCAAATGTAATACGATAGCGACCGCGAACGACTACATATCTAACGTCGCCGGCCTTAATAGCCCGGCGAATAGTTTTTTGTTCAATGCCAAAGAATTTAGCTGCCTCGGATACAGATAAACGAATCATATTGAAGTAAATTAAGTGTGTAAGTAAATTAAGTAAATTAAGTCAACTGCTTACTTTACTTATCTTGCTTAGTTCTTAATTTACTTCAATTTGTCCACTATAGCGTAGACATAAATGGGTGTCAAGGGCGATTTTCTTGCATTTATCCACATATTTAAGGTATACTCGGCTAATTAAGGCGTAATTCAACTGTAACGATCGTCATTATTTGACGTCTGCTAACATGCAAAGGCTCCGGGAAAAACTGCTGGTTTTCAGAGTTTCAGAAGGAAAGGATCATAGAGCGTTTGAAGCGCTCTATAGTGCGTATAGGCCAAAAATTTATCAGTTCGTGTACTTCAAAGTGAGCAATCAGGAAGAGGTTGAGGACATTGCCGCGCAAGTATTTTTAAAAGCTTGGGAATACTTGACTGATGAAAAAACAAAGCGAGTACAGAATTTCCGAGCGTTTATCTACCAGCTTACTAGGAATTTAGTAATTGATTTTTACCGCAGACAAGGCAGGGCGCCACAGCAAGTTGAGTTGCAAACTTTAGATGAGGAATCGGAAATTGAGGATCCAAGATCAGCGATATTACTGAATAAATTTCTTTACGAAGAGGATCGCGCGTACCTGAACAAGTACCTTAAAGATATTAAAGATGAATACAGAGAGGCGGTAATACTTAGATATTTGGAAGAAGCAACGATAGAGGAAATTGCTGAAATTCTAGGAAAAACTCCAGGTAATGTGCGCGTACTTATCCACAGAGGGTTAAATGCTTTAAGATCAGCAGTATTGGCTGATCACACTTCCCAAAATCAAGAGCATTAAGAGTAGAAATTATGACTTTGCGAGAGGAAAAAGTACTTATAAAGGCGCTCAAAGCATTAAAAAACAGCCCTGAAGCGGGATGGCCTGATTTTGATATGTCAGAAAGAATGAACAAGCGCGTGATGGAATACGTTATAACTCATGGCAGTTCGTCTCCAAAACCTCTGCATTATTTGGGTTTTTTTGTTTTTTTAAAGATGATTCAACACCTGCTTTCCCCTGGTTTTGTATATAGTTTAGCCATATTTTTGGCGCTTGCCGGAGTTGCTTCTGCCGCAATAGAATCTCGCAATGCCCTGCCAGGACAGACTTTATATGGGGCAAAACTTGCGGTAGATGAAGTAAAAGTGCGTTTTACTTCCAATCCGGCCGCCCGCGCGCAAGTGCAAATGGAAATTGCCGGGCATCGTTTGCGTGAAATTCAAGAGATTAGTCAGACTGGGGAAGAGTACAATGGCCGCTTAAATGAGGCATTGACGCGTTTTACTCGAGATGTGGGGGAAGCGAAGAAAAATCTGGCCCAAGCTGGCGACCCTGTTCAAGTTAAGGCCGTGGCCACCGAAATCGCTAAAAAAGCCGAGAAATACAAGCAGGAATTAACCGCGACCCAGGCCTTGATTGAGCAAAAAGTGGCTAGCTCACAACCCGATCGCGATGCAAGCGAAGAAGACGCGATTTCTAGCAATACTACTGGAGAGATAGAGGAAATAGAAATGGATGTAGC
>CAZBUQ010000002.1:285-11439 GCA_964495135.1 uncultured Gammaproteobacteria bacterium | reverse complement strand
GAGTTTTCCGCATTTGTGCAAGCCCAAGAAGCGCTGGATTCTGTATCTCAAGATCAGCAAGTAGAGGAAATTGTTGAAAATTCAGAAGATGATGCTAATGCAGAGGAAAAAGTTGAAGAGTTGGAAGAAGGGGAAGTGGGACTGTAGTTGAGTGATTAAGTGATTAACTGGGTTGAAGATATCCACAGCAGGAATGTTCTTTGATAGTGTATACTGGTTGAATTAAACCGTGCATGTCGTGACCAGTCTGATTTAAAGCTGAATATCCAAATATGGGAGTAATATTTAATACTCTCAAATTTGGGTATTTCCAAATACCCAAGCCCGTCAAAATTTTGCCTTGCAAAACTTAGTCGGGCAGGCCCGCCCATTGTTAAACATGGTGCGGGGATGGACGCAAATCCACCCAGTCCTAAAAGGCGGGGTAATCAGAGGAGAAATACTTAAGAGGTCGTTTCGCGAAGATTCGCGAAAAGTGTTTCTCAAAACAGTAAACCAATAAACCAATAAACCAATAAAATAGTTTATGTCTAACGCATTAACAATAAGCAAGAAGGCGTTTACCTGGACTGTAGTTATCGCGACAATCGTTTGGGCGACTTCCGTGGCATTTATTGTGCTTCCTATTCAGGATGCACAAGCCGCGACAGTTACTGCAGGTGATTTGATTCGCGGAACCGTTAAATCTCCATACGGAGGTTACCCGGTTTACTACTACGGTTCAGATGGCAAACGTCATCTTTACCCAACTTCTTCAACCTACGAGTCCTGGCACGGTATGGATTTTTCCGCCGTTAAAGTCATGACCGAGGCAGAAGTGGGAGCAATTCCTTTGGGAGCAAACGTATTTATTCGCCCGGGATCAAAATTGGTCAAGGACGAAGGATCCGACCCCAAAGTATACGCAGTAGCGGCAAACGGCACTCGCCGCCACGTCTCTTCAGAGGCAGTGGCTTTAGCGCTTTATGGCGCTGACTGGTCCAAAGGCATTGTAATGGTGCCAACCGGATTTTTCAGCACCTATGTTGAAGGAACCGCAGTGGCCGCTGCCGCTGATTACGACAAAGCCGCAGTACTAGCAGCCGCACCGGATGTCGGAACCGCAATGGGATTAGCTGCGACTCCAGCAGCAGTAGTAGCAACCGGATCTATTTCCGCCGCGCTGGCCTCGGATAACCCGGGCGCCGCAGTACTTCCTGGCGGAGCTTCTTCAGCAGTAGTGTTGAAATTCAATGTTACTGCCGGTTCAACCGCGCAAACCATAACCAGTGTTGTGGTTAAAAGCGTGGGTGTTGGTTCAGCAAACGATTTTAGCGCCGTATATCTTTATGAAGGCGCTAGCCGTTTGACTTCCGGACGGACGCTCGCGGCGCAAACCCGCAGTACTGAATTTGCCGCGTTGAATCTTTCAGTGGGAGCCAACAGCACCCGATCATTTGCAATCGTTGCGGATGTAAATTCCTTGACGGCCGGAACTGTGGCAACCGCGGGAGATACCCACGCGTTCCAGGTTACCGCGCTTGGCACCACCGCTTCAGTTTCCGGTCTTCCGTTAACTGGCGCGACCAATTCAATTGGATCGCAAGGAGTGTCAACCGTAACTCTGCAGCGCGGATCTGATCCGGCAAACCCGACCATTGGTCAGGAAAATGTGGCGATTGGCGAATTCCGCCTTACGGCCGGAACCAATGATGTTGAATTTCGCCGCGCAGTCGTTACGGTCGGCGGTACGGTATCCGTCTCTGACTTGAGCAATTTTGCTTTATATCAGGCCGGAACCAAGCTGGTTGATGGCACAGTATCGTCTGATCGCGTTACCTTTGATCTTTCCGGCGCGCCTTACGCGTTGAGTCAAGGGACCAACCGCTTGTTTACGGTAAAAGCCACTGTTTCCGGACGCGGAGGCAGAACCGTTGCCACCTACATTGACAGCACTTATCCAACCGACCTTTTGGTCGTGGATAAAGTTTACAGCTATGGCGCAACAGTAACCTTTACTTCTTTCGCCGCAGTCGCAACCGCGGCCGCAACTCCCGCAACCGGTGGATCATTTGTAACCACCCAAGGCGGACGAGTAACCGTGGCCTTTAATGGCCCGCCAGCGGCTGATGTGGCGTTGGGCACCCAGGACGTGGTGTTCTACAAGTTCTCGCTTACCGCCGGCGATCAAGCCCTGGATATTCGCGAAGTAGAACTAACGCTGGAAGCCGGCGCACAGGTGCTTGGTGTGCTTTCAAACGGCACGACCAACTACTTTACTGATGTGAAGATCAAAGACGCGGATACCGGAGCGGTGCTCATGGGACCGGTTGAGCTTTCGGGCGCAACAATTACCAGCGGTACTAGCACAACCGTGGCCTCATCCGCACTCTGGGATAATGACTTTACCCAGTCCTGGACCTTGAACGCGGGACAGACCCGCAATCTCGTGGTCACCATGGATGTGGCTTCAAGCGAAGTAACTGCCAATGATATTACCACTCGCGGATGGACAGTTACCTTAAACGATTTCCCAGCCGGATCAATTCGTGAAGTATCAACCAACCAGAACGTGGCCGTTGCCGACATTGTCGGCGGTCAAGCTGATGTAACCGGAAATACCATGACGGTTCGTGCCAGCTCGCTTACGGTACAGTTGGCCTCCACCCCGGTATCCGGAACCACGGTTCGCGGTTCCACTGCTGTGGAAATGGTTGGCTTCTCGTTTGCGGCCGGTTCACAGTCGCCGGTTCGAGTGACCCAGATTGTGATGACCGGTCAAGGCGATAACACTGGCGGAACTTACACCGCGGCGGAATTTGATGATGTGGTCTTAACCGCGCGGCTCTATGACGGTGATACTCCGGTATCTACCGCAAAGTCGCCGACCACAGCGGGAGTTATTACCTTTGACAACCTGGACTGGACCGTTCCAGCCGGCGCGACCAAGAAATTGGTCGCCAGAGTCAATCTGGCAACTTCGCTGATGTCTGCCGCGACTGACACGGCCTGGCTTGGTATTAATGCTGCCGCGGATATTACCGCGCAAGATAAGGACAGCAATACGGTAACCGCAACTGACGGAGACGCGACTTGGTCAAATCCGATAAACAGCGCTCCAACTGTACTGCTTACGGTAAACAATGTCGGTACTTTGACGGTTGCGCGAGACGGGGATAACCCGCTTGCCGCGATTGTTGTTGGCGGAACCAATGATGTCTCGCTTTTGAAGGTACGCTTTAACGCGGCCAACGAAGCGTTTGACCTTAAGAAATTAAGGATCACCAACGACGGCACCGACTCCACCGGTACGGCTTGCGACGGCTCTGAAACCACTCCGGAAAACGCGTCAGCTTGCGATACTGGCGTTGTCCAGTTAAAGCTTAAATATCCAAAAGCCGATGGTACGACCGGAACCAAGACCAGTGTACTTTCTTCCGGCGAAGCGGATTTCTCGGATCTGGACGCGTATCTGGCTTTGGATAAGAATGCCGTAATTGAAGTGCTGGCCGATCTTGCGACGATAACCGCCGCAGGAGTATCCGGCGATCAATTGCAGGCCGGACTGGACTTGGATCAGAACTTTGAAGCAGTCGGACGCGGATCAGGCACCACGATAAGCACCTGCGCGGGCGTAACAGCCGGCACCGGAGTTGTCTGTACAACCGCTGCCGCTGATACCCTGGGCGCTGATTTGGAAGGCAACAACATGACCGTGCGGAAGTCCAAGCCAACAGTAACTTTGCATGCCGCATCACCTTCTGGCGCGTCAGTGCCGGGCGTGAACGAGCAATTGCGCTTTACTGTTTCGGCTGACGCCTCCAGCGATGTTGTCCTTGATGTGTTGACCTTCAAGGCCACCTTGACCGACAACAATTCCACGGATTGGAATGTAAACGGTGATGCAACCGGTACTATTGATACGGTTGCGGCTTGGTCATTGTATGAGTCAAGCGATCTTACCACTCAACTTGATGTGGACGCGGACTGGACGCTTTACGGCACAGCCGCAGCGGACGGTACGCTTTCCGGTACGGAAGAAGTTGGCTACGCGCGATTGGTTTTGACGACCCCGCGCACCATTTCTGCCGGAACTTCCAAGACCTATGTCTTGAAAGTTGATACCACCGGCGCGTCTACCAACCCGGATGATTCAGTTCGCTTTGATATCCTTGAGGAAGGCGGTTCAACCAACACTACGTTGGCTGCGCTTGCCGAATTCCAATGGGATGAATCTTCAAGCGGCGCGGCCACGGATATTTCCGGCACGCTGATTAAGAATCTTCCGATCATTGGCGGAACGCTCATCTACTAAGGTTGAACTCAAGTTTCCCGATAGCTTAAATCGGCTTGAAGACCCCCTTTTGGGGGTCTTCTTGTTTTTGGAAAAATGCGGTATAGTGTAAAAATATGCGTCGCACGCGCACACTACTACTTACTACTTACTACTTACTACTTACTACGGTCGCTTTTCCTGCATTAGCCGCGCCTTATTATCCGGCTGACCCGGACGCGTTTTCGCGTCAATGGCATTTGGCTAAAATTGGCGCTTATGAGGCGTGGTCGCGGGTTCAAGGATCGCGCGAGGTTGTCGTCGCGGTTATTGATACCGGCGTGGATTTGGACCATCCGGATTTGAAAGAAAATCTTTGGGTTAATCCGGGAGAACGCTTAAATGGCCGCGATGACGACGGCAATATTTATATTGACGATATTAATGGTTGGGATTTTATTGATGGTGATAATGATCCAAGCCCCAACGTAAATGAGGACGGCGCTCGAGCGCAGGCCATTAATCACGGCACCATTGTGGCTGGACTTATTGGCGCGGTGGGAAATAATGGTATTGGCGGGGCCGGAGTCGCGCTTAAAGTTAAAATTATGCCGCTGCGCGCGCTGGACTCGTCCGGACGAGGCAATGTTGCCACGGTTATTGAAGCTGTGCGCTACGCGATTGACAAAGGCGCGCATATTATCAATCTGTCGTTTGTGGGCCCCGGATTTGAAACCCAACTTTTTTTAATCCTGCAAGAAGCCCTGCAAAAAGGAATACTGGTTGTCGCGGCAGTGGGTAATTCTGAAAATGGTTCCGGAACCAATCTGGATGTCTCGCCGCTTTATCCGGTTTGTTATACCGGTTCCGGTATCCAAGATGTGGTTTTGGGGGTCGCCGCGCTTGATGACACGGATAAAAAGTTTAGGTTTTCAAATTACGGAGCCAATTGCGTGGATATTTCCGCGCCGGGAGTCAATATGTACGGGACCGTATATCACCAGCCATCCCAGGGCTTTGAGCGCCTGTTTGAAGGCGGGTTTACCGGATCTTCCATGGCGGCGCCGTTGGTCTCCGGCGCGGCAGCGCTTTTAAAAGCGTTAAATCCGGCGCTGCGCGTCCAAGATCTGCGCTCACTTATTTTACAAAGCGCGGATTCCATAGAGGGCGTAAATCCAGAGTATAGCGGAAAGCTGGGACATGGTCGTTTGAATATCGGTCGCGCGGTTGAACTGGCCTCTTCAGGGGCGACTACGCTTGTAAGCGCGGTGCGCGGCATACCGTATATTTTGGCGGCGCCTTTTTCCCAAGGTAAGCCGGAGGTTACGCTTTCCCTTTCAACCGGCAGCTCGGCCGGAACATTTAGCGCCTACGCGGATAATTTCCGCGGCTGGGTTAGAGTGGCCGCCGGAGATATAGACGGAGATGGTAGTCAAGAGATTGTCGCGGGCGCGGGATTTGGCGGCGGTCCGCATGTACGCGTGTTTGAATCCAACGGAACTGTGGTCGGAAGTTTTTTTGCTTATGATCCGCGCTTTCGCGGCGGAGCGAATGTCGCGGGCGGGGATTTGAATGGTAATGGTATTGCTGAAATTGTTACGGCCGCGGGTCCGGGCGGCGGTCCGCATATACGGATTTTTGACGCGCAAGGAAATGTTTTAGGCAGTTTTTTTGCCTATGATAAGCATTTGCGCGGCGGGGTTCAGCTTGCGGTTGGCGATTTGGATGGCGATGGAGTGTCCGAGATTATTGCTGCTCCGGGTAAAGGTACGGGATATGGCGGAGAGGTACGCGTATTTGACGCGCGGGGGAACCTTAAGCGCCGTCTGCAAGCTTATCCCTCAAATTTTACCGGAGGCGTTAATGTCGCCGCCGGAGATCTTGACGGGGACGGACGCGCGGAAATTGTAACCGCGCCAATTGACGCGACTTCTCCGGAGGTACGCGTCTATTCGGCGGAGGGCAGTTGGTTGCGGGCGTTTCTGGCTTACCAAGGCGGGTATCAAGGCGGAGTAAATGTGGCGGTCGGGGATGTTGATGGCGATGGTATTTCTGAAATTATTACCGGTCCGGGCCGCGGCGGAGGACCGCATGTGGTGGTGTTTGACGGTTTTGGCAAAATGAAACAACAATTCTTTCCCCTTGACGCCTCTTTCCGCGGAGGGGTGAGTGTTGGTATAATAAAGTTGTAGGCGGACATCCGGCTGGCAGCCCGCGCAAAAACCGCAGTCGGGTTGCCCAGCGTGCAACCCGCTGCTTGTGCTCCGCCTCGCTCGCCCTTCGGGCACCATGCCCGCTCGTCGTCCGCAACATTTTTGCTACGGACTGCCAGCCGGATGTCCTTGGGGTGGGGGAAGAGAAAATATATGCCTAAAATACCTATTTTTGAAAAAAAGAATGTGCTGGTGACCGGCGGAGCCGGGTTTGTGGGTAGTTATATTTGTGAAGCGCTTTTAAAAGAAGCCAAGGTAATTTGCATGGATGACCTGGTTTCGGGTTCGCTTCAAAATATTGAACACCTGCTCAAGGAGTCTGATTTTGTTTTTATAAAGCACGACATTAATGAAGGTCCGATTGATCTTGCAAACTGGCCGGAGCTTAAAAAGTTTAAAGTTGAATTTCAGGGCATACAGGAAATTTATCATCTGGCTTGCCCAACCTCACCGAAAGATTTTGAAAAGTATAAAATTAATACGCTGAAGGCGAATTCGGTGGGGACGGCCAATGTGCTTGATCTGGCCGCGCGCTTCCATGCGAAAGTGCTTTTGGCGTCTTCCTCGGTGGTTTATGGCTCGCGGGAAAAAGATGGCCACTACATTTCTGAAGATTATCAGGGTGTAGTTGATCATACTTCACCGCGCGCTTGTTATGACGAGGGCAAGCGTTTTGCCGAAACCATGGTTTTAACATACAAAGCGGTTTATGGAATGGACGTGCGTATTGCCCGCATCTTCCGCACCTATGGACCACGTCAAAAACTGGGTATTGGTGAAATGATTCCGGATTTTGTGGTGAACGCTTTAGAAGGAAAACCACTCACAATTTATGGCAACGACCAATTTAAAACTTCGCTTTGTTATGTGACTGACATGGTTGATGGAATCCTAAAACTCATGGCCGCGGAAACTGATCCGGGTCCGGTTAATCTGGGTTCTGATGAAGAGCATGAAATTGAGCAGGTAGCCAAACTGATTTTGCAGTTAACCAATTCGACTTCCAAAATAGTACGCGAGAAGCCATTACTTTTTATGCGCGCGCAACCGTTACCAAACATTTCTCGCGCCAAAGAAATAATCAACTGGTTTCCGCTTATACGTCTTAAAGATGGTTTGCGTCAGATGATTGAGTACACGCAGGCCCAGAAACATTTGTTGGGGATGAAGTAGGGAGACGAGATTTCTGTCTTTGCTACCCCTGCCAGAGAGAGTTAGAAAGGGTGAGAGGTTGTTCACTTGATATATTAAAGTATATCAGCTACACTATACTTATATGTCGGCAATTGACATGACAAAAATTTACAAAGAGTATCGTGGACTTTGGATTGCAATGGATAAAGATCGGGAAGTGGTGGCTTCGGGAGAAGATGGTGAGCAAGTGTACAAAACAGCACGCGCGAAAGGAATTGAGGTGCCATTTCTTTATCATGTACCCAATAAGCCCCAATTTTTTGTTGGTCTACTTCTGGTATGAAATTTAGTTATGAGCGGATTGACGTAGCACCTTCGCTTGCGTTTCCTCATGTCGATACCACACTTCGTCCCATTATACCGATTACATTAGAACATAGTGGAATTAAAGCTGAATATGGCGCGCTTATAGATTCTGGTGCTGATTTCTGCATTTTTCATCCGCTTGTCGCAAAAGTGCTTGGACTTGAGTTGGGTGAGGATAAGAAAGCAGTGTTTAGCGGTGTCGGGGGCAATGGGATGACTGCGTATTTCCACACAATCACGGCACATGTAGGAAATTATCCATATCAGCTGTATTGCGGATTTTCACACGATATCCCACCGGATGGATATGGAATTCTCGGACAAATAGGATTTTTCGATCATTTTCGTGTAGTATTGGATTACAAGCAAGAGGAGATTGAGATACATCCTGAAGCATAAAATAGGAAATACTATGCAGTCACAAGCATCTAAAATCATTGGCGTGGTAATTATTACTGCAATCATCGTCGGTGGGGGAATGTATTTTTGGCAGAAACAACAATCTCAAGAAATTAACCTACTGTCTCAAGAGACTGTGGCAGAGCAAGAACCGCAGTGGCAGGTAGTTACAGATGTCCAAGGAGGTTATACCATAAAGTATCCACCAAATTGGATTAAGGTGGAGTTGGAACACGACAATGGTTTTAATGTGGGTCCGGGCGTGGGTGGTTTCGGTCTCACTCTACGATATTATGATAATACAGAACGTACCCAAGAAGAAATTGCTAGTCAGATTGGGTACACTCCCGGAACAGAGCGGTTTGAAGAACGAATTAATATCGAAATAAACGGTAGAGATGCACTGAAAATTTATGTAACCACTTCGCCGTCTACTGATCCAACAACTGCAGTCGTGCTTGAAGCCTACGAGAAGGTATTTGTGTTAGAAACTCAGCACAGCCCTCAGGAATTTGAAACGTTTTATAAGAGTTTTCGTCTGTTGAATTGAAATGTGGACTCATTGGTAGGGCTTTTCAGTCCTGCTTTTTTGTTATACCATGATTTGTATATGCGTATCGCTTATCTCACTTGTGTTTACCCTCCATATCCGGGAGGGATTGGAATAGTAACGGAAGGTTTGGCGCGTGAGATGTCCAAGCGAGGTCATGAAGTGCATGTATTTACCCCGCGGCAGAAAGGCCACAGGCCACAGGCCACAGGTTACAGGTTACACGAACTGCGCCCCTGGTTGCGGTTTGGAAACGCGGCACTGCTTCCACAAGTGCTGTGGTGGCTTAAAAATTTTGACGTAATCCACGTGTTGTATCCTTTTTTCGGTGTTGCCGAGTTTGTTCCGCTTTTGAAGCATATGAGTCGCGCAAAAATCGTGGTACATCATACTATGGATGCGGTAGATTCGAGATGGCGCGGGCATTTTTTCCGTTGGCATGCACGGTACATTATGCCGAGTATCTTTCGCGCTGCGCATCGCGTAATAGTGCTTTCTGAAGACTACGCGCATAACTCGGAGGTGGAAAAGTTAAAACTGCGCCAGGTGGACATTGTGCCAAATGGAGTGGATACCGAGCTGTTCCAGCCAGTCGACCGAAACTCGAAATTAGAAATTAGAAATTCGGAATCCCAGTTTCCAGTTTCCAGTTTCCAGTTTCCAATAATATTATTTGTCGGCGGACTTGATCGCGCGCACTATTTTAAAGGCGTGGAGGTGTTAATTGAGGCTTGCCGAATTCTCAAAGATCGAGAAGTGAAGTTTAGTTGTCAGATTATAGGGGAAGGGGAGATGCGGAAAAAATATGAGCGTCAAGCGGCGGGGTTAGCAGTCGAGTTTGTTGGACTTGTACCCCATGAGCACCTCCCAAATTATTATCAGAACGCCACAGTCGCGGTCGTACCCTCAACCGAGCGCGTAGAATGTTTTAGCATTGTCGCGGCCGAAGCCCAGGCCTGCGGAATACCCGCCATAGTGTCGGATTTTCCGGGTGTGCGAGTGACGATTGAGGACGGCAAGACCGGCTATGTGGTGCGTCCTGGGGACGCGGAAGAGCTGGCCGGGCGTATCCAAGAAATGGTGGAAAAAACAGAAAAAGCGCAGGCCATGGGTCAAGCCGGACGCGTGCGATCTGTTGAACTTTACTCCTGGTATAACATAGGTGATAAGTTGGATGTAATTTATAAAGTTTTAAAAAATCAAACCCAAAAATAGCTACGGGTTAAAACTCACGGTCGTGAGAAATCACCCGCATACGGCGGTGGTTCAGTGGGGGGGGTAATGTGCTATAATTATACGGGATTACTGAAATTAGTATGACCAGCAAGCTCAAAAAAACAAAAAAACAACCATCAAAGCAAAAAGCAATGTTAAAGCAAGGCATTGCCGTTAGCAGAGTGATTCTGGGAGAAATTGCAAGCGCGGTAGGATGGGTTATGATGCCCGGGAATTACGGTATGGGATGGGCCGAGTATGAAGATAGAAAAGCGCGTCAGCGGGAGTATGAGGAACGAGAATGGCTGCGTGATCTTAAGCGGAGGAAATTAATTGAGACAAAGCGGATGGGCGAGAAGCTGATGGTGCGTCTTACCGCAAGAGGCTGGCAGCAGGCTTTGCGCGATCGAATTAAATGCACGCGGAAAAAATGCAACGCCGGCGTTTGTTTCGTTATTTTTGATGTGCCGGAATCGGAGCGACGGGTTCGAGATACACTGCGCGCGGTACTGTCAGATTGCGGATTTACTATGGTGCAGAAAAGCGTATGGATGACAAGAAAAGATGTGCTTGAACCATTGTGCGCACTACTGCAAGGTGCTAATCTGCAGCAATGGGTTAGGATTATGGTTGGGAGTGAAGTTAAGCAGCTGCTGCCCAAGCGCATATTCATCCGTACTCGAGATCGTGTAGCAATACATCCAAATTTTCGTGCGGGTTAAAACTCACGATCGTGAGTTTTAACCCGCATGGAGTTTATGCGCGCTCGTTCCGGAGGTTCATGCATTGAAAGAGGTTCATGCATTGAAAACTGGTAATCGTGTCACAAGGACTGTCCTTGGGAGGCGTGAAGCGCGGATGTTTCGGGTATTGCGGACGTTCAGTTTAGATAACAAACAATCCTGATGAAAATTTGTGTAATATCGTCTATTTTTTTCCCTTACGCTCGCGGAGGGGCGGAAACCGCGGCGGAGGCGGCGGCGCGCGCTTTTGTGGAACACGGGCATGAGGTTTTTGTGATAACC
>CAZBUQ010000002.1:0-275 GCA_964495135.1 uncultured Gammaproteobacteria bacterium | reverse complement strand
GAATGTTTTGCGGGGAAGTGGGGCACTATGAAACGAAGTACCACGAATACTGAACACGAAGAACCACGAAATGAAATTCGGGTGTTCCGGTTTACGCCGCTCAATCTTTTTACGATTTTCAGTATCGCGAAACGGCCGGCGCTTTTGCGCATGATTTGGCATTTGATTGACATGGTTAACCCGCATACCTATTTGGTGGTGCGCCGTATTCTACTTGCAGAAAAACCGGATCTGATTCTGACTCATAATTTAAAAGGACTTGGATATAGCGTGCA
>CAZBUQ010000001.1:20357-20626 GCA_964495135.1 uncultured Gammaproteobacteria bacterium | reverse complement strand
TTGATCAAGGCGGTTGGGTTCCGTTACCCGATGATCAGCTTCCGCTGGAGCTGCCAAAAGTGGAAAAATATCAGCCCACCGATACGGGTGAGTCGCCGCTGGCGGCGATGGAAAAGTGGGTCAAGACAAAATGTCCTCGTTGTGGTGGCGAGGCGCGCAGAGAGACCGATACGATGCCGAATTGGGCCGGATCGTCCTGGTACTTCCTCGCATATACGATGCGAGGAAATCCGAAATCCGAAATCCGAAATCTGAAATTTGATTGGAAT
>CAZBUQ010000001.1:12640-20347 GCA_964495135.1 uncultured Gammaproteobacteria bacterium | reverse complement strand
CGGCGGGATGGAACATACTGTGCTCCACCTTTTGTATTCCCGTTTTTGGAATCAATTTTTGTATGATATTGGACTTGTGCCCACGCGCGAGCCATATAAAAAGCGCACCAGCCACGGCATGATCTTAGGAGAGGATGGCGAGAAAATGTCCAAGTCGCGCGGCAATGTCATTAATCCCGACGCCGTGGTAAAAGAGCACGGAGCCGATACTCTGCGACTCTACGAAATGTTTATGGGACCGTTTGATCAAATGGTGCCTTGGAGCACAGCTTCGATTGCGGGAGTAAAAAGGTTTTTGGAGAAAGTGTGGGGATTGCAAGATAGGATTAAGAATGAAGGATTATGGATTAAAGAGGTAGAGCGGTTGGTGCATAAGACGATTAAAAAAGTGACCGAGGATATCGAGGCGATGAAATATAATACCGCGATTGCGGCAATGATGACGTTGGTGAACGAGTTGAGTAAACAAGACTACGTCCTACCCACTACCTACTACCTACTTCTCCAATTGTTGAATCCTTTTGCGCCGCATATCACGGAGGAATTGAATGAAAAATTGAAGATTAAAAATGTAAAATTATTGTGTGAATCAGAGTGGCCGAAGTGGGACGGAAAACTTGTGAAGGATGAGGAGATTGAATTGGTGGTGCAAGTGAATGGTCGCGTGCGGGAGAGACTGCGCGTGCCCGCAGATATTTCTGAAGCGGAAGCAAATAATTTGGCATTAGATAATGTGACAATTAAAAAATGGCTTGCTGGACACGCAGTCAAGGATGTGGTATTTGTAAAAGGAAAGTTGGTGAATATCGTGACGAGTTAAGAGTTATTTAGTTATTGGTTATTCGGATTGCGTGTATTGTCGTCTTAATAACCTAATAACTCATAACCAATAACTTCAATTATGACCATAGCAATCATTGGCGCCGGCTACGTTGGCCTTACCTCGGCCGCGGTATATGCAAAGTTGGGGCATACGGTTTATGCCGTGCGCAAGGATGCGGAAAAAGTTGAGTTACTCAAGCGCGGCGAAGTTCCTTTTTATGAACCGGGACTTAGCGAATTAGTTCGCGAAGGCGTGCAAAGCGGCCGACTTATACCAACTACTAAATATTCCGAAGCTGTACCAGAAGCGGAAGTTATTTTTATTTGTGTGGGAACCCCGCCACTTCCCTCCGGTGAAGCTGATCTTTCTCAAGTTTTTGCCGCAGCTAAAGAGATTGCGCAAAATTTGAAAAAGTATGCCGTGATTGTAGATAAAAGTACAGTGCCGGTAGGAACTGCAGAACGTGTGCGTAACACAATGCATCAAGAGCTTAATGCCATGAATTATAAAGGCAGCAAAGATGCGCCACCTTTTGATGTGGCGTCTTGTCCAGAATTTTTGCGCGAAGGTTCGGCCGTGCATGATACGTTGAATCCAGATCGCATTGTAATTGGAGTGGATTGCCAGCGGGCGCGCGAGGCACTTTTGAAAGTGCACGAGGATCTTCCCGGAGAGCGCATGATTACGGATATTCATACAGCAGAGATGGTTAAATATGCTTCCAATGCGTTTCTGGCCACAAAAATTTCTTTTATCAATGAAATTGCCAATGTTTGTGATGAGGTGGGGGCCAACGTTGATGAAGTGGCGCGTGGCATGGGTATGGATCCTAGAATTGGCCCAGCTTTTTTAAAAGCCGGCATTGGTTATGGTGGAGCTTGCCTTGTGGGAGATGAGCGGGTATTTTTGCGAGATGCGCGCGGACAGGTACTGCGTTTGCCGATTGCGGAGGCGGCAATGCGATTTAAGCAAGGGACGCTGCGCGGAGCGAAAATTCTTTGTTTAGATCAAAAGAAAAAGCAAATTTTATTCAGTAAAATAAAATCAGCTAGCGCGCGAGTGTTTAATGGTCAGATTATTGAGTTGGTTACAAAAATGGGTCGCGCTTTGAAATTAACCGCAGATCATCCCTGCTTAGTTTGGGAAAACGGGAAGATAAAAACTCGACTGGCAGGCACGTTGGAAAAGCGGGATCAATTATTGCTTTCGACCAAAATTCCTCAAGGAATCGTGCCGCGCGATGTTGATCTGATTGAAACGCTGCGACATTCGCCAAAGTTTGATATTAAGAAAGTAAAATGCAGACCACTTGCCACCAAGCTTGCTGATGTACCCAATATATCAACAATTCTGCGAAAGCATTTCGGACAATCGCGCAACTATGGAGGAAGAAATCTTGATATAATAAGTAGTAACTGTTTGACCATCTCCGAATTTCTTGCGATTGAAACCCTGCTTAAGCCCCATATCACACGAAATGATTTGGTGCTTTTCACTACTAAAGGGAATACGACCTATTGTCCGGCGCGATTTCCACTTAACGGAGATACGGCACGACTCATTGGCTACTATATTAGCGAGGGGTATATTGGTTATGAAAAAAAGGGTGGCCGTGCGCGGACCGTATTTTCTTTTAATATAAAAGAGCAAGAGTATCTTGATGATCTGAAGAACATTCTTAACACTTTGCATATCCGTTTTGACGTAAGAAAAAAAGATTCCGTAGAACAAGTCATACTCTCTTCCCGGGTATTTGCGTATCTTTTAGATGACATATTGAATTGCGGTACCGATTCATATACCGCTCGAATTCCCGATGTATTTTTTGGTGCAACGGAAGAAGTGAGAAAGGAATTACTCAAAGGAATTGTACGCGGAGATGGCCATATGGCCTTTCCAAAACATTCTCCGGCAGTAGTTATGGATTTTGGGTGCGGAAGCAAGGAACTTGCGGATGGGATGGTTGAATTGTTTCAGAGTATCGGTTTGGTTGCCTCGACAAAACGATCGCGTTCAAAAAAATCAACCGTCTGGGCGTATTTTGTTCGAATATCCGGAGAGGATCAAATTCGCCAATTATTGGATTTCAAAGATACTAAAACGGGAATTCGAATGGTCGAGCGGTTAGGACAGTATAAAAAGCACATTGCGCAGACCGGCTTTAAGCGGCTAAATCGGGATCTGGTAATAGCGCCAATTCGATCATTGGTAAAAACATTTGCGCAGGTTCCGGTCTATTCATTTGAGGTAAATCCGAAAGAGACGTTCGTGACGTCCGGCGGTATTGTGGTGCACAATTGTTTTCCCAAAGATACCAAAGCGCTCCATTCTATTGCATTTTTTCATGATTATGATTTTAAATTGCTCAAAGCCGTGATTGAAGTTAATCAATCGCAACGGCGACATTTTCTACGCAAAATACGGCGTGAACTTGTAAATTTAAATGGAAAGAAAATTGGCGTACTTGGGTTGGCTTTCAAAAATAATACGGATGACGTGCGGGAATCTGCCGCACTCGACATGATCTCTTGGCTTTTGCGCGAGGGAGCGCAAATTTCCGCGTATGATCCGCAAGCGGAAGCGAATGCCAAGGCAACTATTCCAGAGTTAGCCACTTGTCAAACGCCGGAGGAGGTTTTTTCCGGTGCGCACGCGGTACTAATCCTTACCGAATGGGGAGAGTTTCGTGACCTTAATTGGGCTGGGCTTAAAGAGCGCATGGCTCAACCGATTTTATTTGACGGCCGCAATTTACTTGATCCTGAACGTATGCGCGAACTTGGATTCACTTATTTTTCAGTAGGAAGACCATGATTTTGGTTTCCGGTTCACTGGCTTACGATTACATAATGGATTTTCCCGGATATTTTCGGGACCATATTTTACCGGACAAGTTGCATGTACTGTCGGTTTCTTTTTTAATTGATAAAATGGAGCGCAATTTTGGAGGAACTGCCGGAAACATTGCTTACAATTTGGCGTTACTTGGCGAGAAGCCGACGATTTTGTCCAGCGCGGGAAATGATTTTAAGGAGTACGGCAAGTGGCTAAGGGCTAAGGGCATAGGGCTTAGAGCGTTGCGGAACGTGAAAGGTGCTCCGACTGCCGCGGCCTACATTATGACTGATAGAGCGGATTGTCAGATTGTGGGGTTTTATCCGGGAGCGATGCAGCGCGCAGCGCTGCAGCTTAGAGCTAATAGCATAGGGCATAGGGCATTGATGAAACTCTTAGCCCTAAGCCCTAAGCCCTTAGCCATTATTGCGCCGGGGAATTTGGACGATATGAAAATGCTGCCGGCGTTATACAAGAAATATAAAGTGTCATATATATATGATCCAGGACAAAATATCGCGGCTTTGACCGGTGCGGATTTACGCCAAGGGATTACCGGAGCGAAAGTATTTATTTTCAATGATTATGAACTAGCCATGGTGCTTAAAAAAACGGGGTGGAGAAAACGGGAGATGGTGAACCGAGTGGAGGCGCTGGTGACGACGTTGGGGGAGAAAGGATCAACAATTGAAATTCGAAATTCGAAATTCGAAATTAGAGGAATGAAATCAAAAACAAGTTTCCAGTTTCCAGTTTCCAGTTTCAAAATTCCCCCGGCGAAACCGAAAAATACCAGCGATCCGACCGGAGCGGGAGATGCGTATCGCGCTGGATTTATTAAAGGGTTGCTGATGGGTTTGCCATATGATAAAGTAGGTAAACTTGCCGCTACTGTGGCGGCTTACACGGTGGAGAAATATGGAACGCAAACGCACACCTTTACATGGAGCGGCTTATGCAAGAGGTACCGCGAGAATTTTAAAGAGAGTTTATTATGAAACGCTATCTAGTTACTGGCGGGGCGGGGTTTATCGGTTCAAATTTTATAAGATACATTTTAGAAAAGCACTCGGATTGGTCAGTAGTGAATTTTGATAAAATGACTTATGCGGGTAATCCTTTGAATTTAAAAGATTTTGAAGGAGGTCAGCGCTACAAACTTATACGCGGCGATATTGCAGATCAAGAAGCGGTTGATAACGTGGTTGAAGAGTATAGCCCGGATGCGATTATAAGTTTTGCCGCGGAAACGCATGTTGATCGTTCTATTCACGGCAGTTTGCGTGATTTTGTTTTTGCAAATGTAATGGGACCACAGGTGCTTTGTGAGGCCACAAAAAAATATAAGGTGCCGCTTTTTATTCAAGTATCAACTGATGAGGTCTATGGCGCGTTGGAACTTAATGAAGATCGCAAGTTCCGCGAAGATACCGCTTTCGCGCCGAATATGCCTTACGCGGCCTGCAAAGCCGGTGGTGATCTGATTTGCCGCTCCTATTTTCAGACTTTTAAAACGCCGGTAATTGTTACGCATTGTTCAAACAACTACGGGCCATATCAATTTCCGGAGAAATTTATTCCACAGACAATTTTCAAAGCTATGACTGATGAATCAATCCCGATTTATGGAGATGGTTTATACGTGCGCGATTGGATTCATGCGCTTGATCACGCCAGTGCGCTTGAGCTTTTACTTTCCAAGGGTGTGCCGGGTGAGGTATATAATATTGGCGCTGACAATGAGCGATCCAATATTGAAGTAGTAAAATTGCTTTTGAAAATGCTTGGAAAGCCAGAGTCGTTGATGAGCCATGTGGAAGATCGTCCGGGCCATGATCGACGCTATGCTATTGATGCCACAAAGATGCACAACCTTGGTTGGCAGCCAGAATACCCGAGAGAAAAATTTGAACAAGGACTGCGCAAAACTGTGGAATGGTATCAAGCCAATATGGATTGGGTTTCCGAGGTGCGCAAGAAAAAAGCAGAAATAAACCCGCATATTAAGTAAGGTATGAAAGAATTTAGAAAATTTGAAATTAAGACCTTTGAGAGTCGGGGGTTTAAGCTTACGCCGGTGGAGTTTAAGGATCATGTGCCGTTTGAAGTCAAGCGATTGTATTATTTTCAAGATGCGGGCGCAGCGGTGCAGACCGGCGAGCATATTCATAAGGTGGAAGAAGAAGTATTTATTCAAACGCGGGGGAGTTCAACCGCGATTATTGATCGCGGTCGGGGAAAAGAAGAAATTCAATTGCAATGCCCAAACGACGCAATCTATGTGCCAAATTATGTTTGGCATGGTTTTAAAAATATGTCACCGGATAGCGTGATTTTGGCAATTTCTTCCACCAACTACAGTCCAACGCGCGAGGATTACATTGAGGATTATGAGGATTTTAAAAAAATATCCCCTTACTACCAAAAGTAGCTATGCGGTTTTTAGTATTAGGTTCACAAGGAATGCTTGGGGGAGAGTTTGTGCGTCAATTACAGGGTGGTACGGATGAGGTGGTGGCATGGTCGCGGGCAGATGTAGACATTACTAATGAACAAGCAGTCATGCGAAAAGTGGCTGCGCTTAAACCGCAGGTGATTTTAAATTGCGCCGCGTATAATAATGTGGACAAAGCCGAAGATGAACCGGAGGTAGCCAATGCGATCAATGGTGAGGCAGCGGGGTATCTTGCAAAGGCCGCGGTCGCAAGCGGCGCGACGTTTACGCACTTTTCAACGGATTATGTTTTTGGGGGGAATCGCGAGGATGGATATAACGAGGAAGATGTGCCAGATCCGATTTCAAAGTATGGGGAATCAAAAGCTCTTGGGGAGCAAAAATTACTTACCCACTTACCCACTTACTCACTTACCTCTTGGTATATCATCCGCACCTCTAAACTTTTTGGTCTTCCGGGTACTGGCGCGACTAGTAAGAAAAGTTTTCCTGAAATGATGTTGAGATTTGCGAAAGAGAAGGGCAGAATCGAGGCAATTGACGCGGAACGCGGCTCGCCAACTTATGTTAAAGATTTTGCGCAGGCAGTTTTAGGGATAATTGATAATAAGGTTTCCTCCGGTATCTATCACATTACCAATTCCGGCTCCTGCACTTGGTATGAGTATGCCAAAGCGGCAGTAGAATTTGCGGGGGTGCACGCAGAAGTGGTGCCCGTAGGCCCGGAAAAATTTCCCCGTAAAGCAAAACGGCCGGCCAACTCAATACTTGTAAATACTAAACTCCCGCCTTTGCGGCCATGGCAAGACGCGCTTCAGGAGTATTTAACAACCGCCTCGCCAAGCATTTGACTTTACCCGACGAAATCAGATATTATAAACTTTGTCAATATGAATTACTTAGTTACTGGCGGAGCCGGATTTATCGGTTCGCACATCGTGGAGACGCTTTTGAAGCGCGGGGACAAAGTCCGCGTATTGGATAATTTTGCAACGAGCAAGCGCGATAATGTGCCGGCCGGCGCGGAATTATTTGAAGCGAGTATTACTGATCCGGCCGCAATTGCTCCGGCGTTTAAAAGTGTTGATGGAGTATTTCATACTGCCGCGCTCCCACGCGTGCAGTTTTCCATTGAACATCCGGCAGAAAGCAATGATGCCAATATTAACGGAACGCTCAATGTTATTTTAGCCGCGCGCGACGCAGGGGTAAAGCGTATTGTATATTCCGCAACCTCCTCCGCCTATGGCGATCAGCCGATACTGCCCTTACAGGAAGATATGCGGCCCTCCCCCAAGAGTCCATACGGACTTCAAAAATATGTCGGAGAAGAATATCTTAAGCTGGCGCGCATGTTTTGGAATTTAGAAACAGTTTCTCTTCGATATTTTAATGTGTACGGGCCGCGGCTTACTTTTGAAGGCGCGTATGTTACGGTGGTGGCGGTATTTTTGCGTCAGCGCGCTACTGGACAGCCACTGACGATTACCGGAGACGGAACGCAGACGCGGGATTTTACCTATATTGATGATGTAGTGCGCGCCAATATCTTGGCGATGGAATCGCCAAGAGTGGGACAAGGAGAAATAATAAA
>CAZBUQ010000001.1:0-12630 GCA_964495135.1 uncultured Gammaproteobacteria bacterium | reverse complement strand
TGGCGGGGGGCGCAAAAAAAGCATAAACGAAGTGGCGGCATTTTTCACACAGCCTAGCGTGCATATTGATCCGCGCGTAGAGCCGCACGACACCCTTGCGGATATTTCTCGGGCAAAACAGCTTTTAGGGTGGGAGCCGCAAGTACCATTTGAAGAAGGGTTAAAACGGACGTTGGATTGGTTTGCACAAGCCAAAAAGTAATGTAAAAAAATGCAATATCGGTTTGTTATTGTAGGAGGAGGAATTTTAGGGACTACGCTTGCCTATCAGCTCTCCAAACATATTTCGGGCGAGCGTATTGTGGTGATCGAAAAAGAAGAGGATGTCGCGCGGCATACTTCAAGCCGAAACACGGGCGTTCTACACCGCCCGTTTTATCTTGATCCGGACAAGAAAAATAAATTCGCGCAGTGCGCGCAAGAGTCGTATTCATTTTGGAAAGAGTATACGGCACGCAAAAATTTGCCATGGCGTCAGGTGGGTACGCTTGAGGTGGCGTTTGACGCGGAAGGATGCGCGCGGCTTCAGGAATATAAAAAATGGTCATTGCAAAATGGAATGCGAGATGACGAGGTACGGCTGTTGAATGTAGAAGAAGTGCGTGCCATTGAACCGAATGTGCAATGCGCCGGCGCGCTCTTGTGTACGACTGACGCGGCGGTAGATTTTGGAGCGTTTACGCGAGCGCTGCGCGATGACGCAATACAACATGGAGTGAAATTTAAGATGGGTAACATGGTGGAGAAAATAAAGGACGGTGCAGAAGGTATCCGGCTTGAGTGTGAAGATGGTGAGGCGCTGGAGGCGCGCTATATTATAAACTGCGCCGGCGGAGCGGCGCTGAATATCGCGCATATGATGGGGCTGGCCAAAGAATACGCGGACATAAATTTTCGCGGTGAATACTTAATTATAGAAGGTGAAAGCGCGGGCCTTGCTTCGCGAAATATTTATTCGGTTCCGCGCCACAGCGATTTTCCGTTTCTTGATCCGCACTATGTAGTGCGCGCGGATGGGCGTGTGGAAATTGGTCCAACTGCAATTCCGGTGTTTGGTCCATACGCATATCGCGGATTAGGATCATGGTGTAGGAAATTCACTGAACGACCAGTCACTAATAAATTGCGATTGTGCGTAAATCCGGAATTTTTGCGGTTGTGCGCGCAGGAATGGCGCAGTGCCTTATCGGCACGCGCAATGGTGGCGCGGGTGCAGAAGTTTTTACCGGACTTGCGGGTGGAGGACTGCAACACCCCTGGAACCGCCGGCGTGCGCGCCTCGCTTATTGATAAAAAAGGAAGATTTGTGCCGGAGGTGGTGGAAGCGCGGACTCCGCGCTCGCTCCATATCTTAAACTACAATTCTCCCGGCGCAACCGGCGCGCCCGCGTACGCGGAATATCTCGCACAGCGCTTAGCAGCAATACTATAAGAAAAGAATTATGTTCGGGGTGATACTCGCATCATTTGGAACTTTTTTCGAAGAAGTAGCGACCCTTATTGGTAAAAAAGAAGTCGCTGCGCGCAAAGAAAGCGTGTACACCATGGGATTTTTGAATTTGTTTTGGGTGGCGCTCGCGTTTTTGCTTATCGCGATTTTTGTGCCCGGCAGTTTTAGACTTTCTATTTCATCGTTACCCACGCTTCTGATACGCGCGGTACTAGAAATCGCGCAGGCGTACGTTACCTTGCGGGCGATTGTGAGCGCCAGCCGCAGTACGTTCAGTTTTATCCGCACGCTAACTATCCCCTTGCTTTTGGCGGTTGATGTGGCGCTGCACTATGCAATCGGCACATATCAATTTATCGGTATTGCCATAATTATTGTTACGCTCGTCCTGCTCTTTTCCAACCACGGCATTGAGCGGAAAGGCGCGGGACTGGCGTTGTTTACTGCGGTGAATGCGGTAGTTACCCTTTCCCTTTACAAATATCACTTGGCGAATTTTAACTCGGTTATCGCGGAACAGCTGATAATGTTTGCGGTACTGATGGTCTATTTTTTGATTGCCGCGCATTTTTTCGCGCGAGAAAATCCTTTGCGGTTTTTAGCAAAGCCGATTTTTCTGCTGCAGTCGGTAGGAAGCGGGATAAGCGCGGGAGTGGAAAGTTTTGCCTACGCGTTCGCGCCCGCCTCAATTATTCTCGCGGCGAAACGTTCCAGCGGTATTCTTTGGGCGATACTTTCCGGGAACCGCTATTTTCATGAAAAGCATTTCTTAATGAAGGCAATTGGGTTTATCTTTTTGGCAACCGGAATTGTTTTGCTGGCGCTGTAGGTCTGTTCAAGTCCATGAACATGATGCTCAACCCCGCGAACATAATGTTCAAGTTCACGAACATAATTGACAGTCAGCAGAGATAGTGATACAAAGAAACGCTTGACTATTCAAGCGTTTCGTCCTTTTACAGGGAGAAAAAACATGACCTGGCATGTTCCGGTTGCAATCTCGCTTATCTTTTCCTACACGATCTCGCCGTACTTGCTCAAGAAAAACGCAAATCTGCCCTCGCGCACGCGGCGGCTGGCATGGCAGTTTTTCTTCTGCGCGGCGCTCGCCTGCCTTGTCGCGCTGGGTACCGGATCACCGCTTCCGCTTACCAGCATGGCCTTGTTGGCCATCGGCGCAATTGGGTGCGTAAACGCGTTTGGCGCGTATTGTCAGTGGCGCGCCATGGCGATTAGTTTGAGCCGTACCTCGCTTTTCACCTATTGGGACGATTTGATCGCTATGGGTCTGGGATACGCGCTGCTTTCCGAGGCGCAGTTTCTCACGCCCTTGCTGGGTTTGGGAATTGTGATCGCGGTTGGCGCGGTGATTGCCATGCCGTACGCGCGGCGCGGCAAAACCGCAGATGATCAGCTTGCGCGCGCGCAGTGGGTTGAGCTCATAGGTTGGGTCGCGCGCTATAGTGTGATCTGGGGAGGAGTAAGCGTTGCCATGCGCTACTTTGGACTCAAGGGCGTGGCCATCCCGAGTTTTCTCGCGGCCTGGTATAGCGGCGCGTTTGTGGGCGCGCTTGCAATTCGCTTCTTGAGTAGCGCGTCGGAAGTTGGCGTACCGCTTGCGTGGCGCGACTTGCGCTTGGTGTTCGCGCTTTCCTGCGCAATCGGCATGGCGCTATCGCTCAAGTACTGGGCGTTCGGATTGGCGCCGGTAACCGTGCTCCAGCCCATCTACCAAGTCGGCGAGATGGTGATGCCCACCGTCGTCGGACTCGTGGTGTTCAGAGAGCATAAGACATTCAAGCCTGCTGAAAAGTTGTTGTTTGTGCTGGCGATTGTCGGCGGTCTCACGATCGCTCTTTCGTTCTAGGAATAGGCGGAAGAGTACTACGCTCTCGGGCCTTCGGGTTCGAGAGCATTTTGTTTGACGGATAATAAGGATATTTGGTAGAATCTGTTCATCCTATGGAACAATACAAAGTAAAAGATATTTCTCTTGCGCCGCAGGGGAAGCTGCAAATTGAGTTAGCCGAGCGACGGATGGGCGCGCTTTTGGAGGTGCGCAAAGAATTTGAAAAAGAAAAGCCGCTGGCGGGTCTGACCATTGGTATGGCGCTACATGTAACAAAGGAAACTGCCGTGCTGGTGCGTACACTTCGCGCTGGCGGAGCGGAAGTCGCGATTACTGGATGCAATCCGCTTTCTACTCAAGATGATGTGGCGGCTGCGTTGGCTTCCGAAGATGTGGCGGTGTTTGCTCATAAGGGTGAAACTAATGCCGAGTATTATGATTTTTTAAATAAAGTCATTGATTTTTTAAAAACAAGAAAACAAGAAAACAAGAAAACTTTGATCACTATAGATGATGGCGGAGATTTGGTTGGTGAGATTCATAAAAAGCATGCCGAGTTAATCAAGAATTTAATTGGCGGCACTGAAGAAACTACCACCGGAATTATACGACTGCGTGCAATGGAAAAAGACGCCGCGCTTAAATATCCGGTTGTCGCCGTGAACGATAATAAAACCAAGCATTTAGTCGATAATTATTATGGCACCGGACAGTCTACTTTAGATGGAATAACTCGTGCTACAAATATTTTATGGGCAGGAAAGACTGTGGTGGTTTGCGGCTATGGCTCATGCGGAAAGGGCGTGGCCCTGCGGAGCCGGGGCATGGGGGCAAATGTGATTGTCTGTGAAGTTGACGCTTTTCGCGCGCTTCAGGCCGTTTTGGATGGTTTGCGGGTGCTGCCGCTTCTAGAAGCCGCGTCGCTTGGCGATATTTTTATTACGGTTACGGGCAATAGACATGTACTTGCGCCGGAACATTTTCAAAAAATGAAAACCGGCGGGGTTTTGGCAAATTCCGGACATTTTGACGCGGAGATTGATTTGGAAGGATTAAATAAAATGGCTACTGGTGTAAGAAAGGTGCGACCGATGTTGGATGAATACGCATTTACCGATGGCAAAGTATTGTTTGTTGCTGGCGAGGGGCGACTTGTAAATTTGGCCGCGGCAGAAGGACATCCTTCCGAGGTAATGTCACTTTCATTTTGCGGCCAGGCGCTGGCATGTGCATGGTTGGTGGAAAAGCTGGGGACACTTGAACCAAAGGTGCATGTGTTACCGCCAGAAGTTGATGATCGAATTGCCGCGTTGCAGCTTGAAGCTATGAAGGTGCTCAAAGACGAACTGACCGGGGAACAAAAAAAGTACTTGAGCTCATGGCAGGAAGGAACGTAGAAGAATTTCTAATTGACCTAATTCAACCAATTTCTAATTCATATATGGGGTTGCCTCGATTGGAAGATGTAAAAATCGCCATCATTGGACTTGGCTACGTGGGTTTGCCACTGGCGGTGGCTTTTGGGAAAAGCCGTTTTGCTCCAGTGATTGGTTTGAATAAGAGCAAGGCGCGAATTGATTCGCTTTTAGCCGGACATGATCCAAACAAAGATGTTTCCGATGCCGATATTGCGGCAGCTAAAGTAGAATTTACACTTGATCCGTCCGTACTGGCGCAGGTAAATTTTATTATTGTAACCGTGCCTACTCCGATAACGCAGGCGCGACAACCGGATCTTACGCTGGTACGCGAGGCATCGGAAACGGTGGGAAAATATATTAAGCCAGGGACCGTAGTAGTATACGAGTCCACTGTGTATCCGGGGGTTACTGAAGAAGTGTGTATTGCGATTATAGAAAAGGCCAGCGGCTTGAAGTGCGGGAAAGATTTTAAAATCGGTTATTCTCCGGAGCGCGTCAATCCCGGAGATCATGAACATACGTTGGAGCGTATTGTGAAGGTAGTTTCTGGCATGGATCAAGAAACGCTAGATCTTGTGGCCACGGTCTATAGTGAAATTTGTAAAGGCGGAGTACATAAGGCGCCAAATATTAAAACCGCGGAAGCGGCAAAGGTTATTGAAAATATTCGAGGCCGCGGGAACAAAGTGGAATTTTCATAAATATCAGCCGGGGTTGGTAGGCGGACATTGTATTGGCATTGATCCTTATTATCTAACCTATCGTGCCCAAGAGTTGGGGTATAATCCGGAAGTTATTTTGGCTGGCCGTCGGATTAACGACTGGATGCCGGAGTATGTGGCGGATCTAACGATTCGAGGACTGGTGGAGGCCGGTAAAGCGGTGCAGGGCTCGCGCGTACTTGTGCTTGGCCTCACTTTTAAGGAAAATATCCGCGATATACGTAATTCTAAAATTGCCGACACCATCAAAAAACTGAAATCCTACGGCGTACAAGTTCTTGGATATGATCCGAATTTGTATCAAGACGAGGTGGAAAAATTTGGAGTGGAATATATGCCGGATCTTGGGAATGTGGCTAAGATTGATGGAATTATCCTTGCTACGCTTCACGATCAATTTAAAACCATACTGCTGAATGATCTTATAAAATATTTCAACGGCAATGGAAGAGGTGTGCTGGTTGATGTAAAAAGTTATTTTTTGGATGAAGCAAAGAAAATACCCAATCTGATTTATAAGTGTTTATAAAACTGTGTTTCCGCAATTTATTCGTTACGCGATTATCGGCGCGGTAAATACCGGCCTGGATTTCGGGATGTATACCGGACTGACGCGCTCCTTTGACTTTTGGCGTGAACATTATCTTTTAGCTAACGCGATTGTTTTTAGCATTGTGGTTACGTGGAGTTTTTTTTGGAATAAACGCTGGACGTTTAAGAACCGCGAACAAAAGCACAAAACACAGTATGCTAAATTTGTTCTGGCGACTCTTGGTGGAATAACCATCGCGGAAGGGGTGCTTTTTGTCGGCGTGGATTGGTTTGGATTTCACGATATTGGTTCTAAAGTGCTTGCCGCGCCGCTGGTAGTCGCCTGGAATTTTTCCGCCTACCGCTTTTGGGCATTCAAAACTCACACTATTGCCGCAAGCGTAAAGGTATGATACAGTCCACTTAAATATGTTTGACGGAAAAACCATTCTTATTACCGGCGGCACCGGTTCGCTTGGCAAAAAGCTTACCAGTTTGATTCTTTCAAATTACAGCCCGCGCAAGCTGATCATTTTTAGCCGTGATGAACTGAAGCAGTTTGATATGGCGCAAAAGTGGGGAGTGCAGGAGTATCCTTGCATGCGTTACTTTTTAGGAGATGTGCGGGATAAAGAACGATTGATTCACGCATTTGCCGGAGTAGATTATGTTATTCATGCGGCGGCGCTCAAGCAAGTTCCGGCCGCGGAATACAATCCGGCGGAATTTATACGCACAAATGTTTTGGGTGCGATGAACGTTATTGACGCCGCGCTGGCCACAAGTGTCCAGCGAGTGGTGGCGCTTTCAACCGACAAGGCCTGCAATCCGGTAAATCTTTATGGCGCGACAAAACTTTGTTCAGACAAACTTTTGGTGGCAGCCAATTCCATTTACAGCAGCCAGCAGAAGATATTTTCAGTCGTGCGTTACGGCAATGTGGCTGGCTCGCGCGGTTCAGTAATTCCGTATTTTCGGGAGCAAGTATGCAAGGGCATACTCCCGATTACCGATGTGCGGATGACGAGATTTATTATAACGCTTTCACAGGCGGCGCGGTTTGTCTTAAATGTTCTTCGCAGTGCGCAGGGTGGAGAAATTTTTGTACCAAAGATTCCTTCTATCCGGGTAACTGATCTTGCAACCGCCATGGCGCCGCAATGTCGTCAAGTGGTAATTGGCATTCGGCCCGGAGAAAAGATCAATGAGCTCATGATTGGGCGTGATGACAGTCGGAATGCGTTTGAAACGGATACGCATTATGTCCTTTTGCCCCAGCATCTTTTTCAAAAACGGCTCGGCGCGAATATGTACCCAAACGCGCGCAGATGTGAAGATAATTTTGAATATAATTCCGGAACAAATCCGCGGTTTTTGAGCGTGGAGGAAATTAGCGCGCTTTTGCCACAGATTGAACCTAACTCGCGAGTTCCAGCCATGAATGTCTGGCAGGAATCCCCAACATCTCAGGTTGAATAAACAATTCCCTCCATATTTTATTTTATCCGAAGGGATTTTACATTTTTTAGATTTAACGCAATGCCCAATATTGCAAAAAGTTTTGCCATGCAGGAGCGTGCGCGAAAACGGATTCCCGGAATTTCCCAGTTGCTTTCCAAACAGCCGGATCGTTTTTCTTATGGTGTCTGGCCGGGATATTATGAACGTGCCAAAGGAGTTGAGGTTTGGGATTTGGATGGCAATCATTACATTGACATGAGTATTGGCGGAATTGGCGCCAACGTACTTGGCTATGCAGATAATGATGTGGACGGCGCTGTTGGCGAGGCAATTTCCAAAGGTTCATCAAGTTCTCTCAACTGCCCTGAAGAAGTGGAACTGGCCGACCTCCTATGTGAACTTCATCCCTGGGCGCAGAAAGTGCGCTACGCCCGCGGCGGCGGAGAAGCCATGGCTGTGGCAGTACGCATTGCGCGGGCATATACCGATCGAGATAAAGTCGCATTTTGCGGATATCACGGCTGGCATGACTGGTATCTGGCGGCAAATATTGGAACTGAAGACGCGCTGGGTGAACATTTACTCAAGGGCTTGGAGCCCCGTGGTGTGCCAAAGGCGCTGCAAGGCACGGCCCTACCCTTTCGATACAATCATCTGGAGGAACTTGAGCAGATTGCGATAGAACATAAGGGAGAGTTAGCTGCGATAGTTATGGAACCGATTCGCGATCATCAACCGCAAGCTGGATTTCTTGAAGGAGTGCGTCGGATAGCGGATGAAGTTGATGTGCCTTTGATATTTGATGAAGTTTCTTCGGGATTTCGGATGAATACCGGCGGTGCGCATTTGAAGTTTGGGGTGAATCCCGATATAGCTGTATTTTCCAAAGCTATGGGTAATGGTTATCCGATTGCCGCAATAATTGGCCGGGGCGCAATAATGGACGCCTCACAAAATTCGTTTATAAGCAGTACCATGTGGACCGAACGCGTGGGACCAACTGCCGCGCTGGCCACGATTAAAAAGCACCGTGCAAAAAATGTGGGAGAGCATTTAATGAAGATTGGTCAAGCAGTTCAGGAAGGATGGAAGCAAGTTGCGGCCATGCATAAGGTAGAGATTGAAGTTAGCGGTATGCTGCCACTTTCGCATTTTTCATTTAAGCACGAAAATAAACTCGCGCTCAAAGCATTGTTTGTACAACTGATGTTGGAGAAAGGATTTCTTGCTTCAACATCTTTTTATGCAATGTATGCGCATACACAAGAACACGTGGCGCAGTATGTCGCCGCTGCAGCCCGCGCATTTGCCGAGCTTGCCGATGCCATCCGCGCGGGAGATATTGAAAAGCGTCTCAAAGGCAAACCTTCCCAAGCTGGATTTGAGCGACTCACATGATGTGTAATCAGTTGTCAATTGTTAAATGTCAGATGTTCAATTATGCCCTCACTTGTTCTTGGAACCGCGCAATTGGGAATTCCCTATGGGGTGGCGAATAAGACCGGGCAGCCGGATCAAAAAACCGCGACTGAAATTGTGCGCGCGGCGTGGGAGGGAGGAATCCGTGAGTTTGATACTGCTCAAGAATATGGAGAGAGTGAACGCGTGTTAGGTGTTGCGTTTCGGGAGTTGGGTATTGCTGATCAGGTTAAGGTGATTAGTAAATTGCGTAAGGATATTGATGTAGAAAATGTCACGGCAGTAATTGAAGCCGTGCAAGGATCAATCGCGCGGTTAGGGGTGAAGAAATTGTATGGGTTGTTGTTGCATAAAGAAGAAATGTTGGATGTGTGGAACACTCATAACCCCTCCCAGCCTCCCCTTACCTTAAGGGGAGGGGTACCATTAGTTGAGCATATTGGAGTGTCTGTTTATTCACCAGAGCGCGCGCTGCAGGCGATTGAAAACGAGGGAGTGACCATTGTGCAAATACCCGGCAACATTTTAGATAGGAGATTTGAACGGGCGGGCGTATTTGAGCGCGCAAAAGAGTATAAGGTGGAACTATACCTACGTAGTGTATTTTTGCAAGGTTTGCTTTTGATGAAAGCCCGAGAAATACCATTGCATATGGAATTTGCGCGTCCGATAGTGGAACGCGTCGGGCAACTTGCCCAAGAGTTTAATATAACCAAACAAGCGCTCGCGCTTCAGTATGTGAAAACCGCGCTTCCCGAGACACACATAATTATTGGAGCGGAAACGCCGCAGCAAGTGCGTGATAATGTAGTAGTGTGGAACGCGCTACCGCCGGCGGGAATTGTGGAGCGGGTGCGCGAGGCATTTAATGATGTTGATGAAAAAGTATTGGATCCTCGACAATGGCCGCGCACATAATATGGATCAGAAAACTGAACAACTTCAGAAATTAGTAACAGCGCAAAAGCCGGAGCATGCCGATGTCATTGTTTGGTTGCAGGGCAATGGCTACGATCGGGGCGAAAAAGTGCTGGAACTCTATCATAAGGGATACGCTCCTCAAATTTTGGTGACCGGCAATAATAGCAGAATTGTTGACGATGATAAGGTAGGCGTAGCCGATATCGTGCGGTGGCTATCGGTGGAAGGCATTGATCCAAAGAATATCTTGGCGGATGATCAGTCAATGAATACATTAGATCAGGCGCGGTATGTAGTATCTAAAGCCAAAGAGTGCCAATGGAGTTCCATATTGTTAGTGGGTTCCATCCACCATCAGTTACGAGCATTATTGACTTTTTTACACCAAGCGCAGGTACAGAGATGGAAGGGAAAAATCATTAATCAACCCGTTTATATTGCGCGGAATGTAAAACCAAGCGGTCGTCGCAAAACAACTCAAGAAGCGTTTCAAGATGAGCTGGTTAAATTGGAGGAATATCAAAAAGACGTAGCAACCACGGAACAAGGATTGAAACACATTGGTGCGATATAAGAATGTGATACAATTATAGTATGGCTTCGTTACACAATCTTAATCCGATTCTCGTAGGACTGAAAGAAAGCGTAACATTGGCGTTGAATGCGCAGGCAAAAGAGCTGCAACGTAAAGGAGTGGATGTAATTAACTTAACTGCCGGAGAATTGGAAGAAATAACGCCATTGTTTATTCAAAAGGTAGTAAAGAGCAAGCTGCGGGAGAATAGATATGCCCCCCCTCTTGGTTTTGAGCAGTTGCGTTCTCGTATTGCAGGTTACATTTCAAAAGAATACGCCTGGGATGCCACTTCTTCTGAGGTTGCCGTTACTGCGGGGGCAAAGCAGGCGTTGTTTGAGGCATTTCAGGTGATCGTTCGGAAAAAAGACGAGGTTATTATTCCTACGCCTTCATGGGTAAGCTATGAGCACCAAGTTCGCCTTGCGGGAGGAGTGCCAGTATTTTGTCCCCTTGATCCAACGTTTGATCTTGATGTTGAAGCAATATGTAAACGAATTTCCCCCAAGACTCGCGCAATCATACTTAACTCTCCGCACAATCCCACCGGTGCCATATTTTCCACAGCGCGCCTTACCGAACTTGGGCGTGTGGTAAGCCATCTTCCGATCTACTGGATCGTGGACGATATTTATCGCACACTGGTATTTGATTCTCATTATATATCTCCTGCCAGGTATATTTCTGAAAAAAAATATCTCGTTTTGGTCAACGGATTTTCGAAAAGTCACGCCTTGACCGGGTGGAGAATCGGATATATGGTTGCCGATCCGGATATCATCCGCGCGGTGGGAATATATCAAAGCCATACCAGTGGAAACGCAGCGCTCTCTTCGCAATACGCCGCGCAGGCGGCGCTCGATAACGTAGCATTTACCGCCGATGTCTTGCGTTCTCTCAGAAAGAAAAGGGATTTCGCAGCTCGGCTACTCAAAACGATTCCGAACATTTCTTTTGTAATTCCCAAAGGTGCGTTTTATTTTTTTATCAATATAGGGGCCATTGAAAAAGATGCCGCGGTATTTTGTGAAGCCTTTCTTAAAGAGGCGCATGTCGCTCTGATACCGGGCAATGCATTTCATGGTCCCGGTCATGTCCGGCTCTCATTTACCGGATCAAATGCCGACCTAGGCGAAGGGGTAAAGCGATTAAAAAAATTCATCGTTTCGTATCGCACCTGACTTGACCTCCTCCGTCGAAAGATTACAATGGGTACTTACCAGTTTTCAGTATGGTTATATGATCGCATTTATCGCAGAAGGGATGCATGAGGAGGGAGTCAGACGGCTTGAAGAAGCTGGTATTGATACAGTTCGAAGCATTGACGACTTTGATCCGTCGGCGATTGAGGTGCTTATCGTCCGCAGTGTATTTACCATTAATGAAGCATGTCTGCGCAAATATCCCAAGGTAAAAATGGTAGCCAAATTAGGGACCGGTCTTGATAATGTTGATCAGCAATTATGCCGCGAGCGGGGCATATCCGTAATCAATGTCCCTGCGATGAATGCCATTTCAACCGCGGAATTTGCCGTCACGCAGATTTTAAATATTAAAAAAAACGCGTTTGAAATTTACAACCGCGTTGTCGCCCGAGATTTTCGTCGCGCTCAGTACTTTGGACACGAACTTCTCGATATGACCGTGGGGATAATAGGATATGGCAGCGTAGGTAAGGCGGTTGTAGAGCGCATTGAGCCCTTTGTATCAAAAGTATACATTCGCGATCGACATGCCAGAGGCGAGCAGGAGTCGGGTAAGCGTCATTTTGTGACCGATCAAAATAAACTGCTTGCCGAGTCGGATGTGGTGATTTTGGCGGTGACGCTAAAAGGAAACGAAAAAATGGTTGACCGCGGGTTTCTTTCTCGGATGAAACCTGAAGCCCTTCTTGTTAACATCGCGCGTGGAGGACTTATTGACGAGCACGCTCTCGCCACATTTTTAAATGATAATAAAACCGCTCGTTACTATTGTGATGTGGTTACACCGGAACCGGATTATACGAAATCTCCCGAGGCTCAGGAGTATCGTAATCCAATGTTAGAATTGTCAAACGTGATATACACCCCTCACATTGCGAGCTTAACGGAAGAATGTCAGAGGAAAATCGCGCTTACAATCGCGGAGAAGATTATACAAAATTGTTTAAAGCAACAGTAATATGGACTCTATAGAATTATTCGGAAAACCAATCGAGCCGCTTTTGCGGCATAAGAAGAGTTTTTTTACGGATAATGACGCGATTCTTGAAAATAGCAAGAGAATCGGAGAAATCTATA